>NZ_JACVJJ010000084.1:0-66563 GCF_015711935.1 Candidatus Solincola tengchongensis | reverse complement strand
CCAGCGTGAGGATGACCCTCCCGTGCCGGAGTGCAAGCGGCTTCGCGAAGCGCAGATAAGGTTTTTCCAGGCCCTCCTGCGCGAGCTTGTAAGGGAAAAGCGGAAGCGGGAAAGGCAATATGAGTTTTTTGAGATGGAGCTGGGAATGTCATCCGGCGCGGAGGATTGAAAATTGTCACCCTTGCCGTTTATGATGTTATCGGAGGCCCCAGGAAAGGCGGCCCCAAGCCTCGAAGGTCAGGGGACCGGGAGGGCCCCCGGCGAAGGCCTCAGGGGAGGCCCGCGTGCCGGGGATCACGTGGCCGCTCGGGGCAAAAACTGAATATGGGCAGGTGCCTGGCCTCAGGGGAGGCGGGGACCTCCGGCAATGCTCTCCTCAGGGGAGGAGCACGCATCCGGGCCACCGATAGGTAGTTGGTGTGCCCATTTTTTTGGGCAGCAGAAAGGAGGTTGAGATGACAATCGATCTGGATTTCATCCAGAGGTCGCTGAGGAAATATCTGGAGGAGGCCGACCACCGCGAGAATGAGCGCGCTCAGCGTGAGGTCCTTGACCGTATGAATCAGATTCTAAAAACCGCCGAGAAAGAGGGGCGAGATCTTAACTTTGAAGAGATCCGGCAGATCGATGAACTGGAGAAAAGGCTCAATTTCCTACGGTCGATCGAGCACGGCCAACCCGTTCCCATAATCGCCGGGATGGAGGTGGAGCGCGGAGACGATATCCGGCTCCTGCGCCCGGACCAGGAAGTCCGTTCCGTTATGGGGCGGTCGGAGTTCGGGAGCCTTAGCCTCGGCAAGTATCTGAGGGGCATAGTCACCGGCGATTGGCGGGGCGCGGCGGCGGAGCACCGGGCCTTGGAGCAGGGCGATTCTACCCTGGGCGGTTTCCTCGTCCCGCACCCGCTTTCCACGAAGATCATCGACCTGGCCAGAAATCGCAGCGTGTGCATCAATGCCGGCGCGCTCACCGTCCCCATGGAAAGCTCCGATTTCTCTTTCGCCGCGGTCACCAAGGACCCGGTTGCCTACTGGCGAGCGGAGCACGAGACCGTGACCGAAAGCGATATGAACTTCGCGCTCTATCGGATGAAAGCCAACACGCTGGCCGCCATCGTGCGCTGCTCGATCGAACTTTTCGAGGATGCCATGAACCTGGACCAGATCGTCACCAACTCCCTGGCCCAGGCCCTGGCTCTCGAACTCGACCGGGCCTGCCTGTTCGGCCAGGGGGCTTCCAATGAGCCTTTAGGTCTCTACAGTACTGAAGGCGTCAACGTGGTCGATATGGGGGCTAACGGCAGTCCCCTGAGCGGCTACAAGGAGATTGTGGAAGCCGTCGGTAGGATACTGGAGGCCAACGGGCCCGATCCCCGGAACCTCGCGCTCATCATGTCGCCCCGCGAGTATACCCAGACGGCGATCTGGACGGATGACGTGGGCCAACCCCTCCGCCCGCCCGCGATCTATGAGGAGATCGGGAAGAAGCTGGTTACAAACCAGATTCGAGTGGACATGGAGAAGGGAGCGGCGACCAATGCCTCCTGCATATTCTTGGGCGATTTCTCCCAGTTGTGGATAGGGATGCGGACAGACCTAAGAATCGAGGTCAGCCGGGAGGCCGGGGATGCCTTTTCCAAGCTCCAAGTCCTCATTAGGGCCTACCTGCGGGCCGATGTTCTGGTTGTAAGGCCCGGCTGGTTCACGATAATAGACGGGATCATCCCGCCCTCCTAAGCTACCGCCTGGTCGGGGCGGTATTCCATTTCTTATAGAAGAGGGCCCCGGAGGACCGGGGCCCTCGGTTTTCTAAATCTTCGATTCATATCGAGATGTCCAAAGCCTCCAGCTTATCGAGCAGCGTTGGGTCATAGAGGGCTTTTACCGCCACCGCGGAGGTCACGGCCTCGGACAAGACCTTCTCCATAAACGTTCTCCTGACCTCTATCAATCTCTGAATGATAGGAATGCGCGGCAGGAGCTCCTCAATCCCGTGGTAGAGTTCAAGCTCCCACTCTCCGAAAGCGCAACTCAATATCTTATCCCTCAGAGCATCAAACTCCGGGGAGGTCTCCTCCTCGGGGTCGATGACGACCTTCTCTTCCACGATTCCACCTCCTTACTCATCGGTAACCTTATTCTGAGGATGGTTTCCGGGGGCGATCGCGCACCGGGGTGATCACTCGGCCAGGTGTTAGATGAAGTGTTAGATGGAAGAGAAAAGCTGGGATTCCGCTTTCGCGTTTTCCCAGCTAAATCGTGGTGGAGCCGACGGGACTTGAACCCGTGACCTCTACCATGCCAAGGTAGCGCGCTCCCACTGCGCCACGGCCCCGTTCGAGCCTCTTTCCGTGAAAAAAGTATAAGTAGACGGCTTTCATGCGTCAACGACCACCGCCGCGTGAATCGCCCTCTCCCTGCGGCGCCGCGGCTCAAACCCCGCTTGCGGCCCTGTCCTCTTCCTCCTCCCATTCCACGGGCGGGGCGTCCTTCCACAACCTCTCGATCTCGTAGTACTCCCTCTCCTCCTGGCGGAAGATGTGCACCACTATGTCCAGGTAGTCGAGGAGTACCCAGCGCCGGTGCCGCACTCCCTCACGGCGTACTGGCTTCACGCCCACAGCGGCCAGCTTCTCCTCCACCGCCTCCTGTATGGCGCCCACCTGCCGGTCGGTGTTCCCGCTGCATATGACGAAGTAATCGGTGAGCAGGAACACCTCTCTCATGTCCAGGACCAGCACGTCACGGGCCTTCTTCGCCGCCGCCGCCCGCGCCGCTACAAGGGCCAGATCCTTGCTCTCCGCCGCTACGCACCTCCTTTCGTGACCCGCCCTTCTGCCCCGCCTTCCTCCTGCCGCGGGGCGGTCGTTCTGTCCACCTACGTTCCGGGGGAAGGCCCGTCCCCTTCCCTCTCCTCCAGATTAGCACACTATGTCCCTCTCGAGGCCATGTCCCGCCCGGCCACCAGGACCACCTCGGCTCCCGGTCCCGGTTCCTCCCTCACCTCCTTCACGGAGAGCTGAACCCCCAGGTATTTGGCGAAGGCCCGTGTCCTGGGATCGGCGCTACGGCAGATTATCAGGCTCTCCTGGTGGCTGAAGTCGTTCACCTCCTCGCCGTCCACCACGACCTTGGCGTTTCTGCCCGTGTCCCCCAGCGGAATCCCCATGTCCGCCAGGCGGTTTCCGACCTTCCTGCCCAGTTCCGGGACCCCGCACCCGTTGAGTATCTCCACGCGGGGGATCCCACGGCAGGGCAGCTCACGCCCGGCCGCGGCCACCGCCGCCCGGAGCATGGAAAGGACATATGAGGCGTCCCGGCCCGCCGAACCGGTACCGGGATAAAGGGTTATCCCGCCCCCCTCACCCAAGAGTTCCCAGGGCTCCTCGGCTCCCGCCTTCTCCCCAAGCGCGCCCAGGGCGCGCGGCAGATATTCCTTCAGCCTGTCCACGCGGCGGAAATAACCGTCCCAGTAATCGGTACGGTCTACGGCCAGGAGATAGTAGATCAGGCGATCCGCGTCACCTATCCGCTGGCCGGCGAAGACGCTCTGCCTCTCCCCGGTGACCGGGTCGCGGAACTGGGCGTCCTCCTCAAGGACCACCGGGGGGAGTTCCAGGGACTGCAGGGCGCGAACGGCGTCCCGGAATGCGCAAAGGAGGAGGTAGTCCACCTCCACGCCGGCCAGGTTCCCCACCGTGGAGCGCAACAGGTCCTCCCATTTATCCCGCCGCAGGCTCTCCCTCAGGCGCAGGGGGCTCCCGGAGGCGTCGTAGGTGAGGAGCATCTCCGGGATGACGTAGGCTTCCAACCCGCCCCCCTGAGGAAGAAAGGTGAACAGGACCAGATAGAGGAGGTCTCCGGGGCCTTCCCCCTCTTTTCCCGCGGTCAACCCAAGGAGCACGGAGACGCCGTTCTCGAGCTGCTTGCCGGTCTGAGGATGGGTCCGGAAAAGATAGGTCGGGGCTTCCTCCTCAGGGCTACCGGGAGACGAGATCCGCGCCCGCAGCCAGCGCCAGGCATGCCGGGGAAAGCTCGCCACCGGGAGGTCCAGGATGGAGCCCACAACGAGAGCCACGGCCAGGATGCCGACAAGGCCGAGGGTCAGCCGCCTCCTCAGCCGCGCCTCCTCCCGCCGATGGCGGGCCAGGCGGGAGGGCTTTTCCTTCATCCGGGACTCGGGAGCGCTATCCCGGCGGCTGTCGGGTTCCTCCTTCATCATCCTCCCGCTCTAAACCGTCCCCCCGTTTCACGCGCCGCGTGGACGCCGGCGGCGGGCACCCCTCACCTGTAAAAGCCGTTCTTCTCGATGAACTCCCGCACCCCCTCGGGAACCAGATAGCGGATGGACCTTCCCTCTCTGACCCTCCTGCGAATGTCCGTGGAGGAGATGGCCAGGGCGGGTATCTCCATGATCAGCACCCGCGGCTCTGTGGCGCGGCGCAACCTCTCCGCCTCGGGAAGGGATTCCTCCAGACGCCGCAGGTCATAGCCGGGGCGGGTGGCGGCGATGAAGGTGCACTCCTGGAGGACCTTTTCCGGTTCCTTCCAGGTGAGTATCTCGAGAATGGCGTCGGCGCCGGTGATGAAGAAGATCTGGGCCTCCTTGCCGTAGATGCGGTGCAGCTCGCGGACGGTGTCGATGGTATAGGAGGGGCCCGGCCGGTCGATCTCTATGCGCGAGACCTGGAAATGGGGATTGTCGGCGGTGGCGATCACCGTCATCAGGTAACGGCTTTCGGGGTCCAGGTTCCGCCGGTCCTCCTTGTGGGGAGGGTGACCGCTGGGGATGAAGAGCACCAGGTCCAGCCGGAACTGCTTCCAGGCCTCCTCGGCGGTCACCAGGTGCCCGTGATGGATGGGGTCGAAGGTCCCCCCCATCACGCCTATCCTCCTGTGAGGCGTTCTTCCCATCTCAGACCCGCACCTGCCCTTCCCCCCAGATGATGAACTTGGTGGAGGTGAGCTCGCGCAGACTCATGGGCCCCCGGGCGTGCAGCTTCTGCGTGGAGATGCCGATCTCCGCGCCCAATCCGAACTGGCCCCCGTCGGTGAAGCGTGTAGAGGCGTTGACGTAGACGTCCGCCGAATCCACCATACTCACGAAGCGCCGGGCGGACTGGTAATCCCTGGTAATGATGGCCTCGGAGTGCTTGGAGCCGTAACGGTTGATGTGCCCTATGGCCTCTTCGAGACCGGGGACCACCTTCACCGCCAGGATGAGGTCCAGGTATTCACGGTACCAGTCCTCCTCGGTGGCCTCTTCTGTCCCCGGAAGGATCTCCCGGGTGCGGGGACAACCCCTGAGGGTCACCCCCCTCGCCCGCAACTCCTCGGCCGCCCGGGGGAGGAACTCCCCAGCCACCGCCTCGTGCACCAGCAAGGTCTCCATGGCGTTGCACACCCCGGGGCGCTGGCACTTGGCGTTGATGACGATCTCCAGGGCCATCTCCAGGTCGGCGGAGGCGTCCACGTAGGTGTGGCAGTTGCCCACCCCGGTCTCTATGACCGGCACGGTGCTCTCCTCGACCACGGTGCGTATGAGCCCCTCACCTCCCCTGGGGATGAGCACGTCCAGGTACTCCCGCATGCGCATGAGCCGCTTGGCCGATTCCCGGTCGGTCAGGGGTACCAGTTGGATGCTCCCGGAGGGAAGGCCCGCCCTCTCCCCTGCTGCGGCGATGACCTCGGTGAGCACGCGGTTGGAGTTCGCAGCCGAGGAACTCCCCCTGAGGATGACCGCGTTTCCCGACTTCACGCAGAGCCCCGCCGCGTCCACGATGACGTTGGGGCGCGCCTCGTAGATGATGCCCACCACACCCAGCGGTACCCTTACCTTCTGTATCTCCAGGCCGTTGGGCAGCCTCCAGCCGGCCACCAGTTCCCCCACCGGGTCGGGCAGTGCGGCCACCTCCCGCAGGCCCCTGGCCATCTCCTCCACCCTCTTGGGGTCGAGTGCCAGGCGGTCCAGGAGGGCGGAGCTCATCCCGCTCTCCTTCCCCGCCTCCAGGTCCAGCCGGTTGGCGGACAGGATGTCCTCCTGCCTGGCGAGGAGGGCGTCGGCCATCTCCTCCAGGGCGCGGTTCTTGACCTCCGTGGTCAGCGTGCCTAGACGCAGGGAGGCCTCTTTGGCCCTTTTTCCAATCTCTTCCAGAACATCCATGTCTCCTCCTTGCCACAACCGAGCCGTCCACCGCGTTTCCCTCTTACCCCGGCAGCGGCCTCACTCTCCCGGAAAGGAGCGTCGCCACCCCGATAGGTGGAAGACGGCGTCTAAACCTAAGTTTGTCCCCCGGGGCCGCTTGTCCTTCCCCTTCCGACCTCCTGGTCCTCCGGAGCGCTCAGTTCCCAGTGTCGTCCCTATCCAGGAGCACCAGGTAATCCCTGTGGATGACCTCCTCGCATTCCCCGCCGAGGCGCCAGGCGGCCTCCCTGGTGTGCAGGCCCTTGACCCGGTTCACCTCCAGCGAGGACATGCCGCAGATCCCCCGGGCTATGGTCCGGCCCCGGGCATCCACGACCTCCACCGCGTCCCCGGCGCCGAAATCGCCGCGGCATTCAAGAACACCGGCCGGGAGCAGGCTCTTCCCGCCGCTCAGAAGTGCTTCCCGCGCCCCGTCATCCACCACGATGGTCCCCCGGGGCGTGGCCCCGTAGGCTATCCAGTGTTTCTGGCTCCGGAGGCGGCGGGGGGAGGGGTGGAAATAGGTCCCCAGCCGCTCCCCCTCTAGTACCCGTTCCAGCACCCGCGGTTCCCTCCCGGGAGCCACCACCACGCCGATCCCCGCGGCGTTGGCGATGCGTGCCGCCTCCAGCTTGGCGCGCATCCCCCCCGAGGAATGCTCTCCGCCCGCCCTTCCCGCCACCCGGGTGAGCTCCGGCGTGACCTCCTTCACCTCGTGGATGAGGCGGGCCTCCCGATCCCGGCGTGGGTCCCCGCTGTACAGGCCCTCCACGTCGGAGAGCATCACCAGGAGGTTGGCTCCCGTGAGCACCGCCACCAGGGCGGCGAGGCGGTCGTTGTCCCCGAATCGTATCTCCTCCACGGCCACCGTGTCGTTCTCGTTGACCAGCGGCAGCACGCCGTGTTCCAGAAGCTTCCGGAAGGTGTTCCTGGCGTTCAGATACTGGCGGCGGTGGGCGAAATCGTACTGGGTGAAAAGGACCTGACCCACCAGTATCCCGTGAGCGGCGAAGAGGTCGGCGTAGGTGCGCACCAGAAGGCCCTGCCCCACCGAGGAAGCCGCCTGCAGGGTAGGGATGTCGCGGGGCCTTTCCGACAGGCCCATGAGCTCCACGCCGGCGGCGATGGCACCCGAGGAGACGAGCACCACCCGGGGAACGCGGGCGCGAACCATAGCGATCTGGTCCACGAGGCTCCGTACCTGTTCCCTGTCGAGGCGGCCCCGCTGGTCGCTGAGGGTGTAAGTCCCCACCTTGACCACCAGGGTCTTCACCTCGGGAAGCTTCCTCTCACCCATCTCCGTCACTCCGGCATACCTCGTCTTCGGGCTCTCTCCCCGCACCTCCTTTTCCGGGTCGGCGCTCCGCCCGGCGAGACGCGGCGGGAAAGGCGACCGTGCGGCCTCAGGATTAGGTTAACACACCCGTCCCGGTGGCCGGGCATCTCTTGCCTTGCTCCCCGCCCCTGCCGCGCAGGATCTGCCCTGCGCCGGCAATGGGCAACTCATAAACGAAGGGAGGGGCCGGGGCAGCGTGGGCCGCTCCCCGTACGGGTTCCCGGCTCATATCTCGGGGAGGAAATCGAAGACATAATCGCCGATGACCACCGCATCTCCTTCCCTGGCCCCCTGGCGCAGGAGTTCCTCCTCCACCCCCATCCTCCGCAGCCGGGACTGCACATAGGCCAGGGCCTGCGGTTTCTCCAGGTCCAGCCTCCTCACCAGTCCCTCCACGGACTCTCCCAGCACGCGGTAATAACCCTCCTCGCGCACCACGCGGAAGCCCTTCTCCCTGCGGGGATCGAAGGTATAGACCACACGCTCCTCGCTCTCCGGATACTCTCCCCTGCCCCTGTACTCCTCCACCAGCCCGCCCAGGAAGCGCATCAGCTCCACCACCCCCTGGCCGGTGACGGCGGATATTGGAAAGAACTTCCATTTACGCCTTTCCGCCTCCGCACGCGCCTCCTCCAGAAAAGGTTCGTGCACCACGTCCATCTTATTGGCCGCCATGAGCTGCGGCCTCCGCAGGAGGCGCGGGCTGTAGGCCTCCAGTTCCTCCAGCACCGCCTCCAGGGCGCGGCCCGGAGGCTCAAGGGCCGTGGCGGAGACGTCCACCAGGTGCAGTAGCACCGCGGTCCGCTCCACGTGGCGGAGGAACCTCAACCCGAGGCCCCTACCCTCGTGGGCCCCGCGGATGAGGCCCGGGAGGTCGGCGATGACGAAGCTGCGCTCCTCGTCCAAGCGAACGGTCCCCAGGGCCGGCTCCAGGGTGGTGAAGGGATAGTCGGCGACCTTCGGCCTGGCGGCCGAGACGCGGGAGATGAGCGTGGACTTCCCTGCGTTGGGCAGGCCCACCACGCCCACGTCGGCGAGGAGCTTCAACTCCAGCCTTATCCTCCTCTCTTCCCCCTTTTCCCCCTTCTCCGCGAAGTCGGGGGCCCTCCGCGCCGGGGTGGCGAAGGAGGCGTTGCCGCGACCGCCCCGCCCTCCCCTGGCCACCACCACCTCCTGCCCGGGGCGGGAAAGGTCGGCCAGGAGGCGCCCTTCCCCGTCGCGGACCTGGGTACCTACCGGCACGTCGATGACCAAGTCCTTCCCATCCCCACCGTGCCGGTTGTTGCTCGAACCGTTACCGCCCCTGCCGGCGCGGAAATGGGTCCTTCGCGTGAATTCCACCAGGGTGTTCACGCTGTCCGAGGCGCGGAGGATGACCGATCCCCCCCGGCCTCCGTCTCCCCCGTCAGGACCTCCGAGCGGGCGGTACTTTTCGCGGTGAAAACTGACGCAGCCGTCGCCGCCGTCGCCGCCACGCACGTGAATCTCAGCCTCGTCAATGAACAACTCCTCGCCCCTCCACGACGATCCTCATCCGGCCGTTGTCTCTCATCGTCTTTCCCTTACCGGGGGCAGCGGAAAATGAAAATCCCCGGATGCCCGGGGTCTTCGTAACCAGCGTCCCTTGGAGGGCTTCCGCGCGTTGCTCAGGATTCCTCCGCGGGCATGACGCTCACGAAATGGCGGTCTCCAGAACGGTGATACCTCACGTACCCGTCGATCTTGGCGAAGAGGGTATAATCCTTCCCCAGACCCACGTTCTCGCCGGGTTTTATCTTGGTCCCTCTCTGCCGCACCAGTATGGACCCCCCGGTCACGAACTGCCCCCCGAAACTCTTCACGCCCAACCTCTTGGACCGGCTGTCCCTTCCGTTGCGGGAGCTACCTACGCCTTTCTTGCTCGACATGCTCAATCACTCCCTTCGGAGCTCGTCTTCTTCTTGCGGCTCCCCCTGGCGGCGACCTCCGCGCCCGGAACGCCGCTTATGCTCTCCACACGGACCTCGGTGAAGAGCTGCCGGTGCCCGCGCTTGCGGTGGTATCCCTTCTTGGGGCGGTACTTGAAGACCACTACCTTTCTTCCCTTGCCATGCCCCAGCACGGTGCCCTCCACTTTGACCTTGCCGGCCTCCGGGCCTACCAATACCTTGCCCTCCCCTCCGGCCATGATCACGCGCTCGAAGACGATCTTCTCGCCCACCGGGACGTCAAGCTTCTCCACCCGGATCACCGAGCCGCTCTCCACCCGGTACTGCTTCCCGCCCGTCTCTATGACTGCGTACATGACATCCAACCTCCAGGGTCATTTTAACACGGTTTTATAAGATAACACGGTGCCCGTGCACTGTAAAGGAAGACGGTCCGTCCCCTACGACCCTGTACGGCCTCCTTCCGTGAACCTCCCGGGTTCCACCCCGTCGGGCAACCTCTTGCAGGAAGGGGTGGAGCAGGTCCGACAGAGCGGGGCCGCCCGGAGACCGGACGGCCCCTCTTATATGAAACCCTCAACCGGTCAAAGCACGCAGCCCTCGGCGAAGAACCAGTCCGTGGAGGGCTGGGCGGCTCCCACGGAACTGTTGCCGTCGGTGATGCCGCCGAAGTTGAAGTACTCGGCCAGCTCCGCCACCACGGGGAGCGAGGCCTTCACCTGGGTGGAGACGTCGGTGGACTCCAGGCCGGGTATCTCGTCCACGTGCACCGTGCGGCGAGCGTGCGGCGCCAGCTTGACCGTGCGCTCCACGCGCTGACCGCCCGGTCGCATGAAGCTCAGGGTGACCGTGGACTCGCTTTCGTGAGGGTTGACCAGGAGCACGTAGAGGTCGAAGGACCCGCCCGTGTAACCCTCGGCCAGGTACCACTCGTCGCGCAGGGACTGGGCGCCGATGGTGTTGTGCCCGCCCGTGCGGCCGGCGTAGCTGAAGTACATGGCCCGCTCGGCGACGATGGGGAGGTCTGAGGCGACCTGGGTGGAGACGTCGGTGGACTCCAGGCCGGGTATCTCGTCCACGTGCACCGTGTAGCGACGGCGGGCGGGCACGTTCACCTGGTGGGTGACCACCCGTCCGTCGGGGCGCATGAAGTTGAGGGTCACCGCGGCCCCGCTCTCGTTGGGGTTCTGGAGGAGGATCCAGGTGTCGAAGGTCCCTCCGGTGTAGCCCTCGGCGAAGAACCAGCTGCTGGAGGGGCTGGGGGCGCCGATGGAATCCGACCCCCCTTTCTTCCCCTGGTAATTGAAGTACATGGCCCGCTCCGCGAGGACCGGGAGGTCGCTACTCACGTGCACGGAGAAACTCCCCTTCCCCACCGTCTCGCGGACCGGCACCGTGAAACGGCTGTAGGCCCCCACCTGGTAGGTGAAGACCCGGTTCTCGCCGTCCTCTCCCTGGAAGGTCACCTCCACCCTCGCCGTGGCTCCGTTGGGGTTCATTATGAGCACGAAGGTGTCGAAGGTGGCCGACGGGGCGGGTGAGGCCCCCGGGAGCTCAGCGGTGGGCGGGATGGTGGTGAAGCGCATGAACTCCTGGGTTATGTACAGCCCGCCCGGCCCCGGGACCACGCCTATCCCGATGCAGTTGAACTCACGGCGCAGTATGTTCTCCCGGTGGGAGGGGCTGTTCATGAGCGCCTGGAAGGCCGCGTCCACGTTGGGGGCCTTGGCGATGTTCTCGCCGGCCAGCGTCCACCCCGTTATCCCGCGCGCGGCGATACGTTGCTGCAGGTTCCCGGAGACCGGGGAATCGTGGCCGAAGAAGTTGTACTGTATCATCTCCTGGGAATAGGAGCGGGCGAAGTCGGTGAGCTGCTGTTCCACGAGCAGTGAGGGGAGGCCGGCCGCATTACGTGCCTGGTTTACCAGTTCCAGCATGCGCGCCTCCTCCGCGGAGACGTTCACAGCCGCCTGAGCGTTCCCCGTCATGAGAGCCGGCAGCACGGCGGACAGGAATATCAGACCTATCGCCACCAGGCATGTGATGCCCTTTCGCCACCAGGTGAGCCCCTTCAATCTCGTTCTCCCCCTTCTTGTCCCCGAGGGCTGGTGGCGACCTCTTCCGCTCCCCAAAAAAACGCCCTTTCCCGGCGGAAAGGGCGTCGCTTTTCAAGGCGGCAGCCTGGCGATCATAACCGCTCTCGCGGTCTTAGACCCATGGCTTTGCGCCCTCTCCTTTCGGAAGAGTTTGCCTTTATCACCTTCGGGGATATTCGGTTTTCAATTTTCAAAACAGTTATCGGCAGTACATATATCTTTCTTTAAGCTTCCAGACGTCGTATTTCGATCAACCGGATGGGCGGAACGGGTTTCCGCCGCGGGGTGGAAAACCCGCTATGACCCTAAAGGCAAGGCGTGAACTTTCCGATAAAAGAAATGCCAAAATATCATTGCCGAGTGAGTTTTGGCCCGGACCGGAAAGTCTGCCCGCTTTCCGGTCGTCTTTTTTCTCTCCATACCCTGCGGTGAGGCCCTACCCTCGGACCGCACACCTGCGCAAGCCCCAGGCACGCGGATGCCCTGCGTCTTGGGCCCCATCCGTCCCCGCGCCGCCTCAGTGCCGAGGGTCGGGCCATCCCCGGAGAAAGTAGAGCGGTTGCTGGCTGCGCCCCGAGAGACCCGCGGTGTCCTCGGAGCCGGACGGCGATATGGGCCTGAGAATCGGAGCCGACCCGGTGTGAGCGCGGAAGGGGGCACAAGAAGGTCTCCGTGGTGCAGGAAGATGCGGCCGCCGACACCCTAGTTGCCGTCGGCGTCCCTGTCGGGACCTCCGTGCCTTTCCGTCCTTTCCAGCCGTCCCTTCACCACGACCCTTCGCGAGGCGCTGTACCAGGGATGGCAGGCGGTCAGGGTCACCTCGCGCTCCTCCCCCTGCTCCAACACCGTGAGGTCGGTGGGCAGGACGACGCGCTGTTCGTAGACCAGATAGGTATAGCGCGCCTCCGCCGTCTCCAGGACTATCTCATCACCCGGTCTCAATTGCTCGATGTGGCGGAAGGGAGCTCCATAAGTGGTGCGGTGGCCGCTGATGACGCAGTTGCCCACCTGCCCGGGATAAGCCGTGCCGGGTATATGCCCGGGGCCGCGTTTCAGGTTCTCCGTGTCCTCAAGGCCCTCCAGCTCGACCACGATGGCGTCGAGGCCCAGGCGGCTCACCAGAAGACGGGCTATCCCGTCACCCACGGCCACCGGTTCGCGTTCCGGCGCCGGGGGCCTCTGTTCCCAGATCCGGAAGAGCTCCTTTTGGGCGGCGGCGGCCCTGCGGTCCGTGTAGTGGATGTAGACGAACACGCCGGCCAGGATGAGCAGCCCGCAGAGGGTAAGGGAGGCGCCGATGCCCAAGAGCAGCTTGCCCCCCCGCCTCCCCGACCTCCTCCCCTTCCCGGTCTCTCCGCGCGCACCTGCCGGGCCCTCCTCATTACCGCCGGGCACGGCGAGGCCGGTCCGCTCCGTCTCCCTCTCCAAATCTTCCCTCCCCCGCACGCCTTGTCCCCAGTGCCTCTCCTCCTTGGAAACGAACTCCCTTCCCTGCCATCCTGCGGACCACGGATACGGGCGACCGGTCAGCCATCCATCCCCTATCCCCATCGCCCCGGATATCCCGGATAAAGGCCTTCCGCGATCAAGGCTCCCGGAAGACCATCCCCCTCCCGTTGCAGACCGGGCAGGTCTCGCCGAAGGCCTCCATCAACCCCTCGGACACGTTCTTGCGGGTCATCTCCACCAGCCCCAGCTTGGTGAGCTCCACGACGTAGGTCTTGGTGCGGTCCTTCTCCAGTTCCCGGTTCAGGGCCCTGAGGACCGCCCGGCGGTTGCGGGACTCGTTCATGTCGATGAAGTCGATGATGATGATGCCGCCGATGTCCCGCAGGCGGAGTTGTCTCACCACCTCGGTGACCGCCTCGATGTTCGTCTGGAGGACGGTGTCCTCAAGAGACTTGTCTCCCACGAACCTCCCCGTGTTCACGTCTATGGCCGTAAGGGCTTCCGTGGTGTCGATGACGATGTAACCGCCGGAGGGAAGGGGCACCTCGCGGCGCAGGGCTTCCTTTATTTGCCGGTTGACGTCCAGGGCCTCGAAGAGAGGCGCGGAGCCCGTGTAGTGCAGCACCCTATCGGCCAGGTCCGGGGCCACCATCTTCAGATAATTGCGGAGGCGGCGGAAGGAGCGGTGAGAGTCCACCAGGATGCGCTCGAAGCTGGCGTCCATGATGTCCCGTACCACCTTGACCTCCAGCTCCGGTTCCTGGTAGAGGACCGCCGGGGCCCTCTTCCTCTCGGCATTCTTGCGCACCTGGCCCCAAACCTTGCTCAGGTAGGCCACGCTCTTCCGCAGCTCCGCGGCCTCCGCGTCACGGGCCGCGGTGCGCACGATGAGGCCCACGCCGCGGGGCTTCACCTCCTCCACCAGCCGGCGCAGCCTCTCCCTGTCCTGCTCGCTCAGCTTATGGGAGATGCCCACGGTGTCGTTCTGGGGCAGGAGCACGAGGTAACGCCCCGGGATGGAAAGGTAGGTGGTGAGCCGGGCGCCCTTGCCGCCCATGGGGTCCTTGGTGACCTGGACGGTAACCGGTTGCCCCACCTTGAGCAGCTTGGTGATATCCGGCTTCTCTCCCGACCTCGCCCGGTCCACGAAGATGTCCCCCACGTAGAGCAGGGCGTTGCGGTTATGCCCGATGTCCACGAAGGCGGCCTCCATCCCCGGCAGGACGTTCTGTACCCGGCCCTTGTATATGTCGCCCACGATGCTCCGGCGGTCCGCATGCTCCACGAAGATCTCCTGCAGGACCCCTTTCTCCATGACCGCCACCCGGGTCTCGCCGTCGTAAACGGCGACTGCGATCTCCTTCTCCGCCGGGCTCACTTGCCGGACCTCGAGGCTCCTCTTCCTCCTCTTATCCAGCACCGCTCTCCTCCATGTTCTCAAGCTCTCCATTCTCCGTATGGTAAAAATATACTTTATCGGGATATTCCTCCAGGATCTCGTCCCGTGAAGCGTAGATGCCCACCCGGGTCACCGCATCGACCCCGGCCCCGAAGCGATCTTCCAGCTTCTGGAGGGCGTCGCGTAACCTCCCCCCTCCCTCTCCGTCGATCCTCAGGCAAAGATGGAAAGAACCCCCAGCCCCTTCCACCCGGTAGAGCCCGTAACGCGCCCAGCGGGAAAGTTTGGGCATGTAGTCCGGCAGCACCTGGAGGGACACCACCCTCAGCCCTTCCGGAAGCGCCTCGTTCATCCTCCTCGTCATGTCCACCAGGTCGGGTTCCCTCTCCACGGCCACCTCCAAATATTCCGCCTCAGCGGACACCCCCAAGGGTAGGGCGGGGGCGAAGCTCACCTTCACCCGGGGATGAAAGCCGGAGGTATAGACAAGGTCCGCGCCGGAACGGCGGAGAGCCCTCTCCATGGCCCGCATCGTCTCGCGGTGGGAGAGATAGGCGGCGTCTCCCTTCTTGTAATATTTTACCAATATACGCTTCAACTTCCCCCTCCCGCCAGCCTACCGGAGACCTCCTTCCCGTCGCAGACCCCGCATCCCAGGCAGTCCCCGTAACGGCAGTCCTCCGTGGCCTCTCCCCGCTGAGCTTTCTGGTACTCCTCCCAGAGGAAGGACCTATCCACCCCTGCGGAAAGATGATCCCAGGGGAAGACCTCTTCCTCGCCTCTTTCCCTCTCCACGTACCACGTGGGGTCCAGGCCCCGCTCCTCCATGGCCCGCCGCCAACGCTCCCAGGAGAAGAACTCGCTCCAGTTGTCCAGGCAGCCCTCCCGTGCCGCCGCCTCCACCACGGGCCCCAGGCGCCGGTCCCCGCGGGCCAGTATCCCCTCCAGGTAGCTCATCTCCCGTGTGTGCCACTTCCAGGTGACGCCCCTGATGCGCAGCCCCTCCTTGAGGATGAAATGCCGCCGGGCGGTCTCAGGCAGGGACAACTGGCCGACCCACTGAAAGGGGGTGTGCGGCTTGGGTACGAAGGTGGAGACGCTCACCGAGAGGCGAAGGCCACGCGGAGGCCTGCCGGAGTCTCCCTCCCGCATGATACGCCGCACAAGGGAACAGATGGCCTCAACGTCCTCCTCCTCCTCGCCGGGGAGGCCGACCATGAAATAGAGCTTCATCTTTCTCCAGCCCTCCCGGTAAGCGGCGCTCACCGCCTCCAGGAGGTCCTCGTCGGTCACCTCTTTGTTGATGACCGAGCGCAAGCGGGGAGAGGCCGCCTCCGGGGCCAGGGTGAGCCCCGTCTTGCGTATCCTCCCCACCTTGGAGGCCAGTTCAACGGAAAAGGAATCCGTGCGCAGCGAGGGGAGGGAGACGGCCACCCGTTCCCTCTCCAGATCCCGGGAGAGCCTTTCCGCGAGGGATATGATCCTGGAATAATCTGCACTGCTCAGCGAGGAGAGGGAGAGCTCGTCACATCCCGTGGCGGAGATCATCTCCCGGCCCCAGGCGTAGAGGACATCCTCGCTCCTCTCCCTAACCGGGCGGTAGACCATACCCGCCTGGCAGAACCGGCAGCCCCGCGTGCAGCCCCGGAAGATCTCCAGGCTGCAGCGGTCGTGGACCGATTCGACCAAGGGCACCAGCGGCCTCCGGGGCCTGGTCACCCTGTCGAGGTCCGAGACGACCCGCTTGCGCACGGGCATGGGGGCGCCTTCCAGCGGTTCTATGCCGGATATGGTCCCGTCTGGACGGTAGTGCACACGGTACAGCGAAGGGACGTAAACGCTGGGGATGGAGGCGCAGCGCCGCAGGAAACCGGGGCGGTCGCCCTTTTCCATGTCCTTCCACTCGCGCACCGCGTCCAGCAGCTCATGGACGACCTCCTCCCCCTCGCCCAGCACCAGGAGGTCGAAGAACTCCGCCACCGGTTCGGGATTGTAGGCGCCCGGACCACCGCCAACCACCAAGGGATCCCGGGATCCCCGGTCCGCGGCACGGAGGGGGATACCGGCCAGGGAGAGTATCCTCAGAACGTTGGCCAGCGTGAGCTCGTGCTGGAGGGTTATGCCCACCACGTCGAAGCGGTTCAGGGGCACCCGGCTCTCCAGCCCGAAGAGGGGTATCCCCTTCCTCTGCATGAGCTCCTGCATGTCCACCCAGGGCAGGTAAGCACGGTCGGCCATGCAGTCCTCCCTCTCGTTTATCTCCTCGTAGAGGATGGCCAGCCCGAGGTGGGACATGCCGATCTCGTAGACGTCCGGATAGACCAGCACGCAGTTGCAACCTCGTGCGGTAAGCGGCCGGCGCCTGGCGTTGACCTCGATTCCCAGGTAGCGCCCCGGCTTGCTCACCTGCGCGATGTCCCGCTTAAAGAAGGACCTCACGAGTTCCACGTCGTTTCCCGTCTCCATCCCATCCTCGATAAGCGTCATCTCGTCTTTCTCGCGCCTCACCCGACCCCTTTTCTTCCGGCAAGTCCCCTCGGAGCGGCCTAGAACCTCCTTGGGTTCCCGCCGGAAGGACCTCGTTCCCCAATCCCTGCCGGGCAGGAAAACCGCTTTCCTTCCTCACCGCAGCCGCCCGGGAAACCGCCCGGCGAGGCGCCATTGGTCCCCGTTCCATCGGGGCCGACCAATACATATTAAGGAGGGGTGTCACCAATTGACAACGCTCGCCGCGGCCTCTTCGTTCCCTGCATCGTCGCGGCCCGGCCATTTCCATCAAAAAAGCGTGGCCCCGTGACGGAAGGCCGCGGGGCACCGCTTCCCCTTACCGGCCTCCCTGCGACACCGCTTCACAGCACTCTTTTCCCCGTCCCGTAAAGAGAAAAGCGAAGCGGCAGCACACCGCCTCGCGGAATCCTCCCTGCGCGGTCCGGGGCACCGGGTGCCCGGGTCCGCCTACTTGTTGCGCAGGAACACGGGGATGTCCAGCTCCTCGGACTCGAAGACCATGGTCTTCTCCGGAGGTGTCTCCATCCTCACGGCCTTGCGTCCCGGCTTGGAGGGAGCGGTACCGAACTCGAAACCGGTGGCGATCACCGTCACCTTCAGTTCGTCTCCCAGGGAATCGTCGATCACCGCGCCGAAGATGATGTTGGCGTCCGGATCGGCCACGCTGGCGATGATTTCCGCCGCCTCGTTGACCTCGAAGAGGCCCAGGTCCGAACCTCCCGAGATGTTGAGGAGAATCCCCTTGGCCCCCTCGATGGAGGCCTCCAGGAGGGGGCTGGAGATAGCCGCCCTCGCCGCCTCCGAAGCGCGGTTCTCCCCCGAGGCCACGCCGATGCCCATGAGGGCCGAACCGGCATTGGACATTATGGTGCGCACGTCGGCGAAGTCCAGGTTGATCAGCCCCGGGACGGTGATGAGGTCGGTTATGCCCTGCACTCCCTGGCGGAGGATGTCATCGGCCATGCGGAAGGCGTTGAGGATGGAGGTCTTCTGTTCCGCGACCTCAAGGAGGCGGTCGTTGGGAATGATGATCAGGGTGTCCACCTTCTCCCGCAGCTTCTCGATGCCCATCTCTGCCTGCTGGGCCCTCTTGCGCCCCTCGAAGGAGAAGGGCCTGGTGACCACCCCGATGGTCAGCGCGCCCTGCTCCTTGGCGATCTCCGCCACGATGGGCGAAGCGCCGGTACCCGTACCGCCGCCCTTCCCGGCGGTGATGAAGACCATGTCCGCTCCCTTGATGGCCTCGGCGATGGCCTCCCGGTTTTCCAGGGCCGCCTGCTCCCCGATCTCGGGATTGGAGCCCGCCCCCAAGCCCCGGGTTATATTCCCTCCTATATACACCTTCACATCGGCATCGGACATGAGGAGGGCCTGGGCGTCGGTGTTGATAGCCACGAACTCCACTCCCTTGAGTCCAGCGTCTATCATACGGTTTATGGCGTTGGTCCCGCCTCCTCCCACGCCGACCACTTTTATTACCGCCAGGTAATTGGTCGCGCTCTCCGGCATTTCCAGTCCCTCCTTTATCCCGTGCCCCCTCGAACGGTCATCACGAGGCGCTCGCAAACTCTACACCATCGCTTTAATGTTTTCGCCTTTCCTTTTTCTTCCTTTCACGCCAAATAATTACTACGACGGCTCCCGGGCTGAGTCCTTCCCTTCAAATCCTTCCCAGGCCCTCAGGGGCTTGGGTGCTTACCCGCGCCGGCACCTGCATCGGAAAGGAAATCCTATCCATCCCTCCTCGCCGGGAAGGGATATCGCGGTCTCCAAGGGCGGGCTATCCTTCTCCCTGTCCTTTTCCTCGCCTGGCCACAAAGACCCTTTTTGTCCTCGCGCCTCGTCGATATACCGTAACATGTACCTTTACGGTAAGATTATACTTCTTTTTTTTCCTAAATGTTAAGTCTCAATCAAAGCCCTGCCCGGCCGGCCCCTCACGTCGAGAGCGGGAGGGCAGGTGATATTGTGTTGAGCTTCTCCCCGCAAGCTCCCTGAGCACCTCCCGCGTCACAGGAGAAAGGCCTACCGCGGTCTTATCGCCGGATGGTCCGGATAGGTTACGTCGATGTAGAGAAGTTGTCCGTACCGGGGCGCGATGTCCTGCATAGCAGCTAAGGCGATCTCCGCCTTGCGCTCCAGGTCATCGCATTCCCCGAAGATGACCTTTGTCTCGGAGGCCACCAGGTAATATCCCTCCCCTTCCGCATAACCCACTTCCTCCGCCCTTTCTCGCAGCTCCTCCGGTATCTCTTCCAGTATTCTCGCCACGTCCTCGAACCGGGGGTCTTCCAGTTTGACGCCGGGGTAGAGCAAAGGCGGCCGCAGGCCGGTTATCTCCGGCACCCCTTCCCGGCGGGAGTCTGCGCTCTCCACCACCAGACCCTCCCGGTCAACGAGGTGGAACCTCCCGTTCTGCTGCAGGCAGCCCACCGGGATTCTCTCGGTGACCTCCAGTATCACCGTATGGGGAAAACGCCTCCGCACCTCCACCCGGAGGACGTAAGGCTCGGCGAGTATCGCTCTTTCCACCGCCCTCACATCCATCTTGAGAATATGGGTGTAGGGGGTGATCCCGGAGATGGAGCGGAGGTAATCGGCGCTCAAACTCCTGTTTCCACGGACCTCCACCCGGCGGACGTCAAGGACATCGGTGAAGAGATAAACCCATACCATGGCCGCCAGAGAGGCCAGGAGGAGCGCGGCGAGAAGAGGCATTGACCACTTGCGAGATCCCCGCTTACGGCCACGCCGAACAGGCTTCTGTCTCGCGCCGGAGGGCACCCCATGTCCGTCCTTTAGCCTCCCGGCGTCCCTCACGTTCCCGCGCTCATCGAGCTCCCTTCGGCGTGCCGTGCGAAAGACCAGGCCTTTCCGATAGACGGCCCTCTTCCCGTCCGAGGCGCGAACCACTCCCGTCCCGGCCCTCTTCTCCTTCCCCGCCGCTCCATCCGACCCGAGGGCTCGAGGAGACCCCGCGTTCCCCCGCCGGGTCAGGGAACCCGAAGCGGTTCTCGTTCCCCGCGCCGCCTCGTTGCGTGCCCTTCCCTTTTCCGACGGCCTCCCGCCTCTCACCCCTCCGCTCTTCGCATAAGGGCCGGTTGCCTCCCTGCCGCCCCATGCACTCGGCTTTCCCTTCCTTCCCGCCGCGTTTTCGGAAGAGCGTTCTATGCCCGGGGGTTTCTTTTCTTCCCGGGGATCCTTCGCCCTCCGTCCTCCGGCGGTCGCCAATCCCTTTTCTCCTCCCGGAATCATCGCCCGTGCAGACCGTTCAAGCGGGGTAGAGGGACCAAGACGCGGATGGAAGGCACAGCGGGTCGTCGCGGTACCGTTGTCACGAGCCTGCCCCGTCTCCTGCGAAGCCGCGGCGGCCGACCTTGAGCCTGGCGGTGCGCAATATCCTCTCCACCATCTCCTTGAAGCTGTAGCCGGCCGCGGCGGCCGCTTTGGGAACCAGGCTCAGCTCGGTCATCCCGGGCAGGGTGTTGACCTCCAGGCAGTACGCCCTCCCCTCCCCATCGACCATGAAATCCACCCGCGAAACGCCCTCACACCCTAGGGCTCGGTGAGCCTTCACCGCAAGACGCTGCAACTCGGCGGCCAGCTTATCCGGTATGGGCGCCGGCACCAAATACTCGGTCATCCCCTTGGTATATTTACATTCGTAATCGTAGACCCCTTTGCTGGCCACGATCTCGAGCACCGGCAGGGCTTCCGGTTCCTCTCCGAGGAGCCCCACGGTCAGCTCGCGCCCCCGGATATACCTCTCCACCAGCACCACCTCGTCATAGCCCAGTGCCTCACGCAGGGCTTCCTCCAGTTCCTCGGTGTTGGAGGCCCTTGAGGAGCCCAGTGTGGAGCCCTCACCGGCGGGCTTGACCATGCACGGGAAACCGAGGTCCAGCGCTATTCCCTCCGCAACCCGCCTCAAGCCGGCCCCCCGGACATCGGCGGCGGTGATGGTCACGTCCTCGGCCACCGGGATCCCCTCGGAACGGAATACGCGCTTGGACATGCGCTTGTCCATGGCCAGGGCGCTGGCCAGCACCCCGGAACCGGTATAGGGTACTCCCAGGAGCTCCAGGGCGCCCTGCACCGTCCCGTCCTCTCCAAGGCGACCGTGAAGGGCGAGGAACGCGGCATCCACCTCCGAGCGCAGCGCGGTGAGTTGCTCCAACGCCGATGGGCCCAGGTCCACTTCCAGGACGCGGTATCCGAGCTCGCGCAAGGCCGCAGCGACCGCGGCTCCGGAGCGGAGGGACACCTCCCTCTCCGCGGAGACTCCTCCCATGATCACCGCCACCCGTCGCAATTCGATCTCCAATCCCTCTACCCCCTGCCGAAACCGATCAGATCGATCTCTTCCTCCAATTCCACGCCCTCTTTTCTTAAAACCTCCCGCTTTATCAACTCCACGAGCCGCAACACGTCATCCGCGCTCGCCTTACCCAGGTTGACGATGAAGTTTGCGTGCTTCGGGGAGACCATGGCATCACCTACCCTCATCCCTTTCAGGCCACATCTCTCGATGATCTCCCCCGCGCTCATCCCCGGGGGGTTGAGGAAGACGCTTCCCGCCGAGGGTCTGCCTAGAGGCTGCCTTTCCTTCCTCCAGGAGAGAAAACCGTCTCTCCTCTCCCTTATCCTATCCTTGTCATCAATATAAAGGTTAAGTTTAACTTCATATATAATATCCCGGTTTCCGATTCCCCGAGCGCGACGGTAGGCGAAGCACGCTTTCCGGGCGCTTAATGTGCGTTCCCTTATCTCCTCTCCCTCCAGGCGGAGGACCTTGATTTCCTCTACTATATCCCCGATGGTCCTCCCGTGAGCCCCCGCGTTCATACGCACCGCGCCCCCGATGCTCCCGGGAATGCCGGAGAGTTCCTCGAGCCCCGCCAGGCCGTGTTCCATGCACCACAGGATCAAGCGGTTCAACTCGCATCCACTTTCAATGTTTACTTTACCTTCATCTTTTATGCGTGCCCTCTTAAGGCCCGGCGGCGTCAGCACCACGACTCCTCGAAAACCGGCGTCGGAGACCAGGACGTTGCTACCCCTGCCCAGGACCAGGAAATCGCATCCGTGGTCCAGGATCGCTTGGGAGAGCAGGAAGAGTTCCTCCTGCCCCTTGGGAACCACCAGAAGGTCCGCTGGGCCCCCGATACGGAAAGTGGTATAGCCGGAAAGGGGCACGTCCCTCAGGACCTCGCCCCTCAACCTTCCGTGCAGCTCACGGTAAAGACCTTCGATCTTCCGCGTCGCACCCTTCCCCAGCGCCATCGCCGTTCCTTTCCCGCAGCAGGGCGGAGATCTCGCGAGCGCAGAGAGAAATGTCCCCCGCCCCCATGATCACGACTAGATCCCCGGGGCGGAGAAAGCGCACCGCCGCCTCGCCGAGGGCCGCCCGCCTCGGCACGTAGACCACCTGTTTGGAGGGTTCCTCCTCCAGCACGGCGTTGAGTATCAGTTTGCCGTCCACCCCGGGTATGGGATCCTCGCCCGCGGCGTAGACGTCGGTCAGGACCAGGAGGTCGGCACGCCGGAAAGCCGTGCCGAAATCCCGCCACAAGGCATGGGTCCTGGAATAGCGGTGGGGCTGGAAAAGACACACAATGCGCCTCCCTTCCTCCACGGAGGCGGCCTCCAGGGTGGAGCGCACCTCGGACGGATGATGGGCATAGTCGTCCACGATCCTTATTCCGCCCACTTCGTCCACCACCTGGAAACGTCGGCGCACTCCCCGGAAGGAGGCAAGAGCCTCCGCCGCCTCGCGGAAGCCCACTCCCATGGCGTGGGTGAGCGCCAGCGCGGCCAGGGCGTTGTATACGTTGTGCCGCCCCGGTATCCTCAACCGCAGCTCTCCCAGCCGGCTGTCCCTGAAATGCACGGTGAAGGAGCTTCCGCCGGGAAGGACTTGAAGGCTGTCAAAACGGTAATCGTTGTCCTCCTCCTCTCCGAAGGTGAAGGTATTTCTCGGACCCCATCCCTTGAGGGCGCGCGATGCCGAGTCATCGCCTCCCACGACCAGGATCCCGTCCGGCGGGAGCAGTTCCACGAAACGCCTGAAATGCTCCCTTATCCTCTCCGGCTCCCGGAAGTAATCCAGGTGATCGTCCTCCACGTTGGTCACCACCGCCGCCCAGGGACGCAAGAGGAGGAAGGACCCGTCGCTCTCGTCCGCCTCGGCGACCACGAACTCTCCCTTCCCTGCATGGGCGTTGCTTCCCACGTCGTTAAGCTCTCCCCCCACCACGTAGGTGGGGTCGAGCCCGGCCCGGGAGAGGATCATGGCCACCATGGAGGTGGTGGTGGTCTTTCCGTGAGTCCCCGCTACGGCGATGCCCTTTCCTTCCTCCATGATTTTGGAGAGCATGGCGGCTCGGGGCAGGACGGGAATCCCCCTCCTGCGGGCCTCCTGAAGCTCGCGGTTCCTCTCCGGAACCGCCGAAGAGACCACCACCATCCCCGCTCCTTCCACGTTGCCCGGATGGTGGCCGATGAAGACCTTGGCCCCCATCTCCCGAAGCCGTTCGGTATTGCGGGACTCCTTCAGGTCGGACCCGCTGACCTCCAATCCCCTGGCCAGCAGGACGGCGGCGATGGCGCTCATCCCCGCCCCCCCTATGCCCACGAAATGCACTCTTCCCTTTATCTTCATTCTCCCTCACCAGCCAGAGAAAGGACGGCGTCAGCCAGCCTACGGACCGCATCCGGCCTGGCTACCCGCAGGGCGGCCCTGCCCATCTCCGCCAACCTGCCCTCCTCGCCCAGAAGACCCTCCACCTCGCGCACCAAGCGCTCCCCGCTCATCTCCCGGTCGGGTATGACCACCGCCGCCCCCGCGGCTCTCAAGACCTCCGCGTTGGCGTCCTGGTGGCCGGCGGTGGCATGCGGGTAAGGGACCAAGATGGCCGCCTTTCCGGCCATGGCGAGCTCGGCGATGGTCGATGCGCCAGACCGGCACACCACCAGGTCCGCCGCCCGGTAGAGGAGATCCATGCGCTCGATGAAATCCAGCGGTCGGTAGACAAGATCTCCGTAATCCACTTTCGCCGCCGCTTGCATGAATTCCTGGTACTTGTCCCGCCCCACGGCGTGAACCACCTGCAGGTCCCTCCTCTCCTTCCAGAGGGGAAGCGCCTCCAGCACCGCCCGGTTCAGGCTGGCCGCTCCCTGGCTGCCACCGATCACGGCCACCGTCTTGCGTCCGGGGTGGAGGCGGAAATGAGAGTAAGGGTCCCCGTCCCCGCCCCCTCTGGCCAGGAGGGGGTTTCCGGTAACCACGGCTTTTGCCCTCCAGGAAGGCCTGTGCGTGAGGGTCTCTGGGAAGGAGACGGCTATCACCCGCGCGGCCGCGGCCAGCAGGCGGTTCGCGGAACCGGGGATCACGTTCTGCTCGTGGATGATCAGGGGGACGCGCAGGCTCAGGGCGGCCAGCGCCCCAGGGAGGCAGGCGTACCCTCCGAAGGCCACCGCTGCCCGAGGGCGCCTCTCCCTCATGTCCCAACGGCAGCGGTAGAAGGCAGCGGCGAGCGCCGCCAGAGCCTCGAGGTCTTCGATGCCCGGCCGGCGGCTGAACCCGCTCACCTTTACGAATACCGTCCGGAACCGCGAGACCGAGGGCGGCGGTCCCGCCTTCCCGCCCAAGTAAAGAGCGACCTCCACCCCCTCACGCGATGCGAGCTCGCCGGCCAGAGCCAGCAAGGGATGCAGGTGACCTCCTGTCCCTCCCCCGCATATGGCTATCCTCACGGCTGCTCCTCCTCTTCGACCCGGCGGCTCGCTTCCCGCCCCAGCGGGAGACGCTTAAGAGTATACCGGTCATGCACAGGCTTATCACCAGGGAGGACCCGCCGTAACTGAAGAAGGGCAGGGTGACCCCGGTTATGGGGAGCACACCCGTGGCGGCTCCCATGTTCACCACGGCCTGCGTTCCTATCACGCAGACGATCCCCGCCGCCAGCATCCTGCCGGACCGGTCCGGTGTCCGGCGGGCTATCCTCAGGCCCAGGTAGACGAAGAGGGAGAGGAGGAGCACCACGGTGAGGGTGCCCGCCAACCCCAACTCCTCGCCGATGATGGAGAATATGAAATCGGTATGGGCATTAGGAAGGTAGAAGAACTTCTGCCGGCTCATCCCCAGCCCCAGCCCGGTAAGCCGCCCCGAACCAAGGGCCAGCATGGACTGGATGACGTGAAAGCCGCCCTCCCTGGGCGCGCTCCAGGGATCCAGAAAGGCCAGGAAACGCGCCCTCCGGTAAGGGGAGACGACGATGAACAGCAGGGTGAGGCCCATGCCGCTCAAGGCCAGGGAGAGCACCTTTCTCAGGGGCGCGCCGGACAGGTAGAGGACCACGAAGGCTGAAAGGGCAACGATGAGCATGCTCCCCAGGTCGGGCTCCATGATGATGAGCAGGGAGGCCAGGCCGGTGACCACCAGCACCGGCACCGCTATCTCCTTCCAGGACTCCGGCCTCTCGTTGCGTCTCCCGTAATGATACACGGCAAAGAGGAGCAGAGAGAGCTTGGTCAGCTCGGAGGGTTGTATGACCAGAGGTCCGAAGTTCAGGGAACGGCGAGATCCGTAGACCAGGTCCCCGAAAAGGAGCACGGCCACCAATCCCACCAGGGAAAGGGAGAGGAGAAGGGGCGAGAGCTGCACGAGGCGTCGGTAGTCCATCCTCGCCAGCACCGCCAGGGCCGCCAGGCCCGCCGTGAACCACAGGGCCTGGCGGAGTAGGAAATAATAGCTTGAGCCGTAGCGCTCGAGGGCCGCGCCGGAGCTGGCGGAGAAGATCATCACCATGCCGTAGAGGCACATGAGCAGCACTGCGGCCAGCAGGGTGTACGCCGTGCCGTTCAAACGGGCCGGGGCGGCCCGCAGGGCTTCTCCCTCCCTCAGGGGTAGCACACGCACCTTTGCCTTCGCGTCATGCCCTCGGGAAGTCGGAATCCGCCCGCCTACCGTCCTATTGTTCCCGCTGCCCTTTCGGGACGCCGGACGGCCGGTCCTTCTTCCAGCGCGCCTATCCTCCAATGCCTCTCCCCGTGTACTCGTTTACCAATCTCTGGAAATGGTCTCCACGCTCCCGGTAATCGCGGTAGCGGTCGAAGGAAGCGCAGGCCGGGCTGAACACCACCACGTCCCCGGCCCTCACCCTCCTGGGGAGGTCCTCGAAAACCTCCTCCAGCCCCGGAAGCACCCTCCGGGGCACGGCGGGGGCTTCCTCCCGCAGCGCGGCCTCTATCTCCTCCGCCGCCTCTCCTATGAGGTACACCATACGCACGCCCCCCCGTTCGTTCCTCCCGGCTATCTCCGCCGCCAGTTCCCGGAAGGGAAGCCCCTTGTTGCGCCCCCCGAGGATGAGCACCAGAGGCCCCGGGAATGCGCTCAGGGCGCGCAGGGAGGCGTGGGGGTTGGTGGCCTTGGAATCGTCGTAGAAGGACACGCCGTCGCGCTCCCCCACCCACTGGAGGCGGTGCGGGAGGCCCCGGTATCCGCGCAGGGCATCCCGTACCGCTTCCGGTGTCGCTCCCATGAGGAGCGATGCGGCGGTGGCCGCCAGGGCGTTCTCCAGGTTGTGCTCGCCGGGCAGGGCCAGCTCCCCCACCCCCATGACCTCCACGGTCCGGCCGCTCTCCGGGTCGCGGAAACGAATGGTCTCCCCTTCCCGCCAGACGCATGCCTCCTCGGCCTCCCGGCGGCTGAAGAAGCACTTTCCGGCGGGGGCCGCCCTCGACGCCTCCACGCACAAGGGGTCGTCGAGGTTGACGACCGCCTGGTCCCCCGGGCCCTGGTTCATCCAGATGCGGCCCTTGGCCTCCACGTATTCGCCCAGGTCGGAGTGCCAGTCGTAATGGTCATGGGAAACGTTCAGCAGCACGGCAACGCGCGGCCTGAACTCCTGAACGTAAAAGAGCTGAAAGCTGGAGACCTCCACCACCAGGGGATCGCCGGGCCCCATATCCTCGACGGCGGAGACCATGGGGTAACCGATGTTCCCCACGGCCCTGGCCCGCATGCCCGCTCTCTTCAGGATGGCCTCGATCATGCTCACCGTGGTGGTCTTGCCGTTGGTCCCGGTGACCGCCACCACCGGGCCGCGGGCGTACCTCCAGGCCAGCTCTATCTCGCTCCATACGGGTATCCCCCGCGCCTCCGCCTCCCGGAGGAGGGGAAGCCGTGAACGCACGCCCGGGCTCACCACCACCAGTTCCACGCCCCGCAGCACCTCCTCCCGGTGATGCCCGAGCACCACCTCGGCGCCCCTCTCGGAGAAGGGGCGCGCCGCTTCTCGTATCTCCTCGGAATCCGAGAGGTCGTTGATGCGCACCTCATGTCCCTCGCGGAGGAGCTTGTCCGCAGCGGCGCGTCCGGAGACGCCCAGGCCGATCACCAGTACCTTCTCGGCCCTCACCGCCGACGCTCCTCGCGCCGCTCGCATGCCCTCGTCCGTCGGCTCCATTTTCACGAATCCTCCGATCAAGAAGGCTACTTGCCTCCCACATAATTGATGTAGAAAAGCAGGAAGCCGATACCTACACAGAACCCGGCCACGATCCACAGCCGGATGAGGGTGGTCACCTCCGACCATCCCTTGAGCTCGAAGTGATGGTGCAGTGGAGCCATGCGGAAGACCCTCCTGCGGGTGGCCTTGAACACCGCCACCTGAATGACCACCGAGGCGGCTTCCATGACGTACAGCCCGCCCAGCACCAGGAGGAGGAGCTCCGTCTTGGAGAGCATGGCCACGGTGGCCAGGCTCCCGCCCAGGGCAAGGGAGCCGACGTCCCCCATGAAGATCTTGGCCGGCGGAGCGTTCCACCACAGGAATCCTACACAACTACCCATCATGGCTCCGGCGAAGATGGCGATGTCCAGAGAGCCCTTTACGTGCGGGTAGAGGAACTGGTGGTTGCGGAACTGGATGAAGGCGATGAGCACGTAGGCGGTCATCACCAGGATGGTGACCCCCGAGGCCAGCCCGTCCAGCCCGTCGGTGAGGTTCACGGCGTTGGAAAACCCTATGATCATCAGGTAGACCAGCAGGAAATAGAAAGGCCCCAGGTCACAGAGCACGGAATCGCTACGGAAAAAGTAGAGCTTGGTGTCCACTCCGAAATGGTTGGTGGCCAGGTAGGCAAGGGCCACGGACAGAAGGAGCTGCCAGAAGAGCTTCTGGCGGGCTTTCAGCCCCAGCGAGCGGGCGTAATGCAGTTTGGTGTAGTCGTCGGCGAAACCCAGCAGCCCGCAACCCAGCAGGGCCAGGCCCAGCGCGAAACCGGTTCCCGAGGTCAAACGGACGGCCATGACCAGAAACCCCACCAGGGTGGAGACGACGATGAGCACGCCGCCCATGGTGGGCGTGCCCTCCTTGGCCAGGTGGGCCTTCGGGCCGTCCTCCCTTATGTACTGTCCAATGCCTCTCCTGCGCAGCCAGCCGATGAACAGGGGCATGCCGAATATGCATACCACCAGGCTCATCAGCAGCGCTCCCATGACCCGGTACAAAGGAGCCTACCTTTCCGCCTCTCGCGTCGCCGCGCGGTACCCGCGTCTCCCTCCGCGGTTCAGCGAGTATATTAACCCTTCGCGCCTCAGGCCACCAAATCCACGAGCCTCTCCAGGCCCAGGAAGCGCGACCCCTTGATGAGTACCACGTCTCCCGGCTCGATGATGGCCCGCAGTATCTCCGCCGCCCGGTCAACGCGCTCCACGGAGAAGACGCTGCCGCGCGGCAGGCCCTTCTCCCTCGCCGCCTGGGCGATCTTCCGAGCCTTGCGGCCCACGGTGATGAGGATGTCCGCTCCGTACTCCACGGCCATCCTTCCCACCTCCAGGTGGGCCCTGTCCGAGACGGGGCCCAGCTCGGCCATGTCGCCCAGAACGGCGATGGCCCTCTTCCCCTTGGCCAGGTCCCCCAGGGCCATGAGCGCCGAGCGCATGGAGACGGGGTTTGCGTTGTAGGCGTCGTTGATGATGGTGATCTGGTCAGGTCTGGTAATCATTTCCATCCTCCATCCCGTCACCTTCGCCTCCTGCAATCCCTCGACTATCCCTTCCACCGAGATCCCGAGGATCTCCCCCACCGCCGCGGCCGCCAAGGCGTTCTCCACGTTATGGCGGCCGGGCAGAGGCAACCTCACCTCGCACTTACCACCTCCTTTCAGCCGCAGGAGGAACTCCGCCCTCCCCCGGTCGTCCAAGCTGATCCTTTCCGCCCGCACCTCCGCCCCTTTCCCGGTCCCGAAGCGCACCACGGCACATGGGGCCAGCTTGCGTAGGAAGGGCGCGAACTCGTCGTCGGCGTTGAGTACCGCCGTCCCGTCCGGGGGAAGGGCCTGCAGCAGCTCGCCCTTGGACTCCGCCAGCCTTTCGCGGGTGCGGAACCAGCGGAGGTGGGCATAGCCGATGTTGGTCACCACGCCGATCCTGGGGCGGGAAAAAGCGCACAGCTCCCTTATGTGGCCCCTCCCCCTGGCCCCCATCTCCAACACCAGGAACCTGGTCTTCGGGCCCGCCCTCAGGATGGTGAGGGGCACGCCGATCTCGTTGTTGTAGCTGCCCGTCGGGGAGACGACCTCTCCCGCCCTGGCGAGGACCGATGCCGTGAAATCCTTGGTGATCGTCTTGCCGGTGGAACCGGTGATGCCCACCACCACACAGCCCAGCATCCCCCGCTGACTTCCCGCCAGCCTGGCCAGCGCGCTCAGGGTGTTCCTCACCCGCAACACGGCAGCGCCAACTGCCTCCGCGGACCTCAATATCCCCGGGTCGGCCCTGGAGACCACGAGCGCCGCCGCCCCCTTTTCCAGTGCCTGATGGAGGAAGTCATGGGCGTCGTGCCTCTCGCCCCGGAGGGCGAAGAAGAGCTCGCCCTTCCTCAGGGTCCTGGTGTCCGTGGATACCCGTGATATGCGGCGGCTCCTTCCGTCGCCGCGGCACAGGACCTCCGCTCCCACGGCCTTCGCTATCTCCTCCACGGTCACGGGTATCATCCTTTTCCCATCCTCCTCCGTATGGCCTTCTTTGCTTCCTCCACGTCGTCGAAGGGGACCACGCGGTCGGCGAAGATCTGCCCCCGCTCGTGCCCCTTCCCGGCTATGACCACTATATCCCCGCTCCCGGCTTCGCCGACGGCCGTCTCTATGGCCTCCCGGCGGTCGGGGACCACCCGCCAGGAAGCGCCCTCCCCCGCACGGCGTGCTCCCTCCTCTATCTCCTCGATGATGGCCAGGGGGTCCTCGCTACGGGGGTTGTCGGAGGTTATGACCGCCAGGTCCGCCAGGCGGACGGCTATCTCCCCCATGAGGGGACGCTTGCTCCGGTCGCGGTCCCCGCCGCAGCCGAAGACCACGATGAGCCTGCCGTGGCTTATGGACCGAGCCGCTTCCAGCACCCGCCGCAGGGAATCCGGGGTATGGGCGTAGTCCACCAGCACGGCGAAATCCTGCCCCTCCTCCACGGCTTGGAAGCGCCCGGGGACCCCGGGATGGGAGAGGATGCCCTCCAGGCTGGTGGAGGGGTCCAGGCCGAGCAGGATGCAGGCGGCCAGGGCGGCCAGGATGTTGTGGAGGTTGAAGGTCCCGGTAAGCGCCGTCTCCCCATCCGCCTCCCAGTCCCCGTAGCTCACCAGAACCCGGGACGACTTCAAGCCCGCCTCCAGTAGCCGGCCGCGCAGGAGCGCGTCTTCTCCTGTCCCGAAGGTCAGCACCTCCCCCTCCAAGCCGGCGGCGAGACGCCGCCCGTAGGCATCGTCCACGTTCACCGCCGCCGCCTTTGCCCCCAGGCCGCCCTCCCTCCGGGAAAGGAAGAGTCTCTCCTTCGTCCTGTAATAATCTTCCATGCGGTGGTGGAAATCCAGGTGGTCCTGGCTGAGGTTCGTGAAGACGGCCACTCGGAATTCGCAGCCGTCCACCCGGCGCAGGGCCAAGGCGTGGGAGGATACCTCCATGGCCACCACGCCGCACCCCGCGTCCACCATCTCCGAGAGGATGCGCTGCAGGTCCGCCGATTCCGGTGTGGTACGGTCCACGGGCAATTCCCGGCCCGCAACCCGGTAGGTCACCGTGCCGATCAAACCCGACCTCATCCCGCAGCGCGAGGCCGCGGCCTCGACCAGATGAGTGGTGGTGGTCTTGCCGTTGGTTCCGGTGACTCCCACCAGGGCCAGTTTTCCGCTGGGATGTCCCCAGAAACGATCGCTAAGGAGAGCCATGGCCAGGCGGGTGTCCACGGCGCGCACCAGAGCCCTCTCCGGGGGCAATGGGAAGGGCACCTCACGGCCTTCCTCCACAACCAGCCCTGCGGCACCCCTGTCCACCGCCTCCCGGAGGTAGAGATGGCCGTCGGTACGGAACCCGGGCACGGCAACGAAGAGGTCCCCCGGCTTCACGCGGGCGGAATGATAGGCGATACCCCTGACTTCGGGGTCGCCCCCTCCCGAGAACCGCAAGCCCTCAAGGCCTTCCAGGAGCGCGGAAAGTCTCATTCCGGCACCACCCTGTCGCTGGTGTTACGCTTCTCCTGGCTGGGAGTGATTTCCAGATGCTGCAGGGCGAACTCCATGACCTTCGAAAAACAGGGGGCAGCGGTCAGACCCCCGTATATCTGCACCGGCTCGTCGATGGTTATCACCGCCACCAGGCGGGGGTCCTCCGCCGGAGCGAATCCGGCGAAACTGGCGATGTAGGCCTCCCGATAGCCCCCCTTGGGGTCCGGCTTCATGGCCGTACCCGTCTTCCCTCCGCAGTTGTAAAGGGCCATGGAAGCGCGTGTTCCCGTACCTATTCTCACCACCTCTTCCAGGATATGGCGCAGTGAGGCGGCGGTGTTCCCGGAGATCGCCCTTTCCCCCTCCGCCGTCTCGTACTCCTCCCGGCTGCCGTCGGGATGGATGATGCGGCGGAGGAAATGCGGCCGCACCGACCTGCCGCCGTTGGCCACCATGGACATCACCGCCGCCAGCTGGAGCGGGGTGACGGTCACGCCCTGACCGATGGCCGTGGTGGGAAGGGTGGTGGCCGTCCAGGCAGCGGGGTCCGGTATCTTTCCCGCGACCTCGCCGGGGAAATCAACCCCGGTAAGGGTTCCCAGTCCGCACCGTCGAAGGTATTCGGCCATGGCCTCCTTCCCTAGGCTCATGGCCGTCTTGATGGTGCCCAGGTTGGAGGAATGGGCGATCACCTCGGTGAAGGTGATGTCGCTCTTGGGCATGGGGTGGTCGTCCTTGAACTCGTACTTACCCACCTGGATGGAGGGCGGGATGTGGATCACCGAGCCCGGCGAGACGACCTGTTCCTCGAGAGCGGCCATAGCCGTGATCACCTTGAGCACCGAACCGGGCTCGAAGGCGTCCGTGACGGCACGGTTCCGTGCCAGGGCGGGATCCGTCTCCGGATAGGCGTTGACGTCGAAATGCGGGTAGGAGGCCATGGCCAGTATTTCCCCCGTGCGGCAGTCCATCACCAGGCCTGTCGCTCCTTTGGCGCCGCTGCCCTCCACGGACAGCTTCAACTGCTCCTGAAGTTTGAACTGGATCTCGGAATCGATGCTCAGCTGGATGTCGCAACCGTCCACGGGCCTCTTGATCACCTTGGTCACGCCGGGTATGGGATCACCTTTGGGATCCACCTCCATCTCCGCCTGGCCCTCCTCGCCGGCCAGTACCTCCTCGTACTGGAGCTCAAGCCCGGCCAGACCAACGTTGTCCGTTCCCACGTAGCCCAGCACCTGGCATGCCAGCTCCCTGCGGGGGTAGAACCTCTTGCTCTCTTTCTCCAGGCCTATGCCCTGGATGCCCATGGCCTCCACCCTTTCCGCCGTGTCCGGGTCCACCTTCCTCGCCAGGTATACGAAACCGGAGCCGGACCGGAGCTTCTCCTCTATCTCCTGTCGTGGTCTCCCGAGCGCCAGGGAGAGCTCGGCGGCCGCGGCGCCGGCATCCTTCACCAGGTAGGGAATGGCATAGATGGAATAAGCTTCCTGGCTTATGGCCAGCACCTCACCGTCGCGGTCGAGGATGCAGCCGCGGCGAGGTTTGAGGTCGGCCAGCTGCTGTCTCTGTTCCCTCGCCAGCGCTTCGTAACGGTCGGCCTTGAAAACCTGGAGATAAACAAGACGGTAGGCGATGAGGCCGAAGGCGGCCAGCAGGAGCAGGGTTGCCAAGTTTATCCTGGCATCCCTGTTTTTTCCTTTCGACACCTCGTCCTCCTTGGATGCCCCGAGCCGTGATGCCAAGCGGCTCAAAGTAGGTTTCGCCATTCGGCGCGTTCAACCCTTTAAGCTCGCACTGCTTCCGGTCAGATTCCCCCTTCCTCACTTCCGTCCGCCCTGGCCTGGGCTTCCGGGACCGGTACTTCCCTCTCCAGCGCCTTTCTCTCCGCGGCGGCGCGATAGGCGGGGGTCTGTATATATTCGGCCGCTTCTACCCGGACCATCCCCAGCCTGTTCACGGCCTCCTTCTCGACCCTCGCCGGGGACTCCAGGGAGGCGATCTCCAGGCGGACGGCGTCCTGACGGCGCCTTTCCAGTTCTATCTCCCTCTGGGATTCCCGCAGGCGAACCTCGTTCTGCGCCACTCCCACGTTGAGGACCACGGTCAGGAGCAGGATTCCGCTGGCCACGAGGGCCACCGCCAGAAAAGCCGTGAAGACGATTCTGGACCTCCGCGCCCTTTCCATCTCCTTCCTGAGGGCCTCCTCGCGACGCCGCCTCTCTTCCCGGCGCCGCCTTTCCTCCCCCAGGCGGGGATCGGAGAGGCACTTCCACTCCATGGCCAGGGACATCTACTCCGTCACCTCTTTTCCGCCGCCCGCAGCTTGGCGCTCCTCGAGCGCGGGTTGGCCTCCCTCTCCTCGCGACTCGGGCTTACCGGTCCGGGGGTGAGCAGGCGCAGTTCCTCTTCCCTTCCGCAGTCGCATTCGCGGTCCGCGGCACAGGCGCACCTCGAGCCCCGCTCGGCCATGAACCTCTTGACCATCCTGTCCTCAAGGGAGTGGTAGGAGATCACCACCAACCTTCCCCCCCTCCTCAGGACCCGCACCGCCTGCGGCAGGACCGCCTGCAGGTTGCGCAGCTCGCCGTTGACCTCTATGCGCAGGGCCTGGAAGGTCCTGCGCGCCGGATGCCCGCCCCGCCGGCGCGCCGCGGCGGGAATGGCATCCCTCACAATCTCAGCCAGTCGATCCGTGGTGTCGATGGGCGCGCGCTTTCTCTGGACAACGATGCTCCGAGCGATACGGGAAGCCCAACGCTCTTCGCCGTACTCGCGGATAATGCGCGCCAGCTCTCTCTCCTCATAGCCGTTCACCACCTTCCAGGCATCCAGGTCCTGGTCCGGGTCCATGCGCATGTCCAGGGGTCCGCTCAGCCGGTAAGAGAAACCCCTCCGCGGGGAATCGAGCTGCATGGAAGATACTCCCAGGTCCAGGAGTATCCCGTCCACGCTCCCCACTCCCAGTTCCTCCAGCACCTCCTGCAGGGAGGCGAAGTTGGCACGCCGCAGGACCACGGCGGAGGAAAAGTCCCCAAGCCGTTCCCGCGCCCTCTCCAGCGCCTCCCCGTCCACGTCCAGGCCTATCAGGCAACCCTTTCCCCCCATCTCCCGAAGGAGGGCCAGGGCGTGCCCCCCCTCCCCGACGGTGGCGTCCACCATGACGCTCCCGGGGCGGGGGCGCAGGAAGCCCACCACCTCCTGGCTGAGTACCGGAACATGGCTCACATCACCTTCGCCCATTTATCTCCAGCAGATGGCGCAGGCAGCGCGAAGCGCCGCCTTTTCCGCGCGTCCACTGCCTCCGGCCGGCGATGATCATCTCCATCATCCCTCTGTCCACCTCCAAGTACCGGCGGCTCAGAAACCGAACTCGGCCAGCCTCTCCCCGCTCTGTTCCAGTTTCTCGATGCCCCCGCGCATGGATTCCTCCCAGCGCTTCCTATTCCAGATCTCCACGCGGTTCATCACCCCGACCACCACCACCTCCCTGTCCAGGCCGGCCATCTGCCGGAGCCTGGGGGGGATGGTCAACCTTCCCTGGCGGTCGGGGACCGCCTCCCCGGCGTTGCCGAAGAGTACCCTGGCCATCTGGCGCCTCTCGCGGCTGCCCTCCGGGAGGGCCTCCATCTTGGCCATCAGCTTCTCGAACTCCTGACGGGGGAAGACGGCCAGGCACTCCTCGAACCAGAAGACCATGACCGCCCCCTCTTCCAGCCTGGAGCGGAAGCGGGCGGGCATGATCACCCTTCCCTTCTCGTCTATGCTGTGCTCGTAGGTGCCTAGGAACATCTCTCTACCGCTCCCGCTCCACTTCCGGCTACCCCCGGCTCCTCCGCCTTTCCCTTCCCTCCACGGGCGCCCCCCGGGCCGTCAATATTCTCCAAAATCTACCCTTTTGCTCCACTTTCCTCCACCTTGCTACCATTTTCGACCCCTAAACGGAAAAAATCAACCCCTGAGGGACGAATTTCCTGAAAATACCACATGTGCGGTCCAATAGCATCGTTTGCATACAATATATGGAAAGAAGAAGCCGTCTGGCCCCCTCCGGTCTTCATGCCCCTCGCCTTCAAGGAGGGGTGCCACCCGGAGGAATAGGGAGAAAGCCCGCCCAGCGGAGCGGTGATTCCGGCCGGAAACTACGATTGGGGTGGAGAGACCACGAATACCCCGGATCGCCCTTCGAACCCAGCGACTCAAGTAACGGGGAGAAGGCCCCTAGGTTCGCCGGCCTCGGATTCCTTGGCCCTGAGCCACTTCTCCACCAAGTAGGGCTTCAACAACTCGAAGGCCTCCGCCTGACGCTCCACCATCTGCTCCGCTTCCAGGTTGGACATGTTGCGGGTGCGGAGGGCGAAATCGGCGGTCCGGGCGCAGTATATGGGGATGAGGGCCTCCACCACCTCCCGGCGGGTGAGGCCGCAGTCGAAGTTGTAGGCCACCGCAAAATCGTAGACCGTTCTGGCCCATACGCCCTCGGGGAGGGAAAAATCCTCCTCCCGGGCGCGGGCGGCGAGGGCCAGCTCCATGAATACGGCCGGGTCGAGGACCCTCTCCCACACCTCCCGGTACTCGGCGAAACCGGTCTGGAAGTGGTCGATGAGGTTCTCCACATTGATCTCCATGCTGGCGGGTTCCTCGTAGCGCGTGTTCCCGAAGATGCGCGTGGCCGTCGAACCGCGGACCTGCATCCATTTGACCTCGTGTTCCCCCATGAGGTAGAAGATGGTCGAGGCCACCTGGGTGAACATGGATGCCAGGTCGCTCCCCGGGTCCTTGACGTTGTGCACCTTGACCCCCATGGCCGACTGGCATACCCGGAAACCCTCGGTGATCGCCGTGGTGGTCATCCATATGTCGATCCCGAACTTGGCTATGTCCGACTCCCAGACATCCATGTGCGAATAGATGAGGGCCAGTGAGCCGGTGAAACCGAAATCGCCCCCGATGGGCTGGCGGATGCGCCTCCCGTAGAGGCTCCTGGTGAGGGGGTAGGCGAGGTTGTTGGTGATGGTCCCGTCGTATTTGTGGCGTATATAATAGGGGGCCACGAAACCGTAGCTCCCCTTCCACACCGGTTCACCGAGGAGCCTTATCCACTCCGGTGTGATGCTCCTCAGGTCCGAGTCCACCACCACGCATATGCGAGAGCCCAGGCGGACGGCGATCTCGAAGATGGCGTGAAAGGCGGAGCCCTTGCCCGGGAGGCCCTTGTAGGGGGTCACGATCTTCTCCACCCCCGGAGGCACGGGGGTATCCAGGACCACCTGCACCGTGTCGTCCGTTGAACCGCCGTCGGAATTGACCAGCACCGGCTTCAGGCCGGGGAAATAGCGGACCATGCCCTCCGCGGCGGTGCGCACCACGTGGGCGATGGTCTCCGCGTTGCGGAAACTGGGAATCCCCACCAGGATGTCCGCGCGCCCTATCTCCCGGCAGCGCTCGATCACCCGGGGGTCGAGGACCGACCTCGCATCATCCAGTTCCATCCTCCTCACCTTCGGTGAACGTATCCTCAACGCCCGACGCCGCTCACGCGGTCTCTCACCGCCTCCTGCGGGCATCGAAGAGGCCTTCCATGAACTCCCGCGACCCGCGGTCGGAAGCCAGGAAGTCCATGAGCTCCTCCCACCTCTTTCTCCACCCCAAGTACCAGCGGAACGGAGAGGGGGGAAAGCGGCTCAGGTCCTTGGAGCGCATCAGGTTGGCCACGCTCTCCCGATAACCCTCCCGGTCGTCCCTGGAAAGATAATCCATGCCCATGAGCACACAGGTCCGGTAGACGAGCTCCTCCAGGTCATCGCGCAGGAAGCGTCCGGGATAGGGCTCCAGCTCCTCGACCTCCACCCGGCGGCAGCCCTCCACCGGCTCCTGGGAACGCAACTTCTCCCTGGTGTACAGAAAACGGTCCAGGTCCTCGCGGAAGCGGCGCCAGAGGGGCGCTGTCTTGGGAGGCGGCAGATGGCGTATCCGGAGTTCATTGTCCAAGAAGAAGCGATAACCGAAAAAGGCGGAGTTGATGAGGTAATCGATGTCCTCGCCCCTCGGGACGTGGGGGTCGAAGGCCACTTTCATGTACAGCTCCCGGTGGACCACCATGTTCCCCCCGAAGACCCAGGAGGTGGGCTGGAGGCGCTCCGGGCTCTCGATGATCTCGAAGGCCCGGTTCATGTACTCCACCGCTGGCCACTCCGCGAGCGCCGGTTCGGCGTTGGGGGGAAGGCGGTAACCGCCGTCCCTGTTCATGTAGTACCCGGCCAGGCCGCCCACGAAAAGGCCTTCGTGCACGCCGCCGATGTTCTCGGCCACCTTTTCCAGGTATTGGGAGTCCTCGTAGACCTCGTCGTCGTCGAAGAGCACCACTGCATCCGCGTCGCTGAGGCAGGCCACGACCAGGCAAAGGTTGCGGATATTGGAATAACCCCGCAGGGAAATCATCTCCGCCAGCTCGCCCTTCGGCCCCCTTGCCACCCTCTCCCGCAGTTCCCTCTCCTGGCGGTGGGTGAAGAGGGCCAACGGATAACGATCCCTGAAGGGGGCGATGACGGCCCCCAGTCTTGTCTCCACCTCGGCCTCCAGAGAGGGGTGCGTCGCCGCCCCCAGGACCACCACCCGGAAGTGCGGGTAGCGGAGCCGGCATATGCTCTCCAGGGCGCGCCCCAGGGTGCCCTCGGTGTCCACCGGCGTGGGGTGGTCGTAAACGGCGTCCTCGGGATGGAAGGGCTCGTCCCTCCTCCTTCCCCAATAGCTGGGGATGACCAAAGTAAAGGACTTGTTTGACGACATCGCCTCTCTCATCCTCCTTGACACGAACGGCCCTTCACGGCTCTCCGCGAGGCATGTGAACGCGGTTTCTCAGGGCCTCGGGATTCATCACGTTCCGCGGACTACCGCGGTAGAAGGAGACCACGTTATCCACGGCTATGGCCGTCATGCGGTCCTTGGCCTCCCTGGTGTTGAAGGCGATGTGCGGGGTGAGGACCACGTTCTCCAGGGCCACCAGCTCGCTCAGGTCTGGGTGCGGCTCGCCCGGATAGTTGTCCAGTCCGGCTCCCAGGAGCCTCCCCTCCCTCAGGGCGGCGGCCAGTGCCCGGAGGTCCAGGACCTCTCCCCGGCTTGTGTTCACCAGGATGGAGCCCGGCTTCATGAGGGAGAGCTCTCTCTCCCCTATCAGGCCTCGGGTCTCGGGCGTGTAGGCCACGTGAAGGCTGACGACGTCGCAGCGCGACAGCAACTCGTCAAGCTCCATGTACGTCGCTATGTCCTCCATCTCCGGCTGCCGCCGGGGATCGTAATAGAAGACCCGCATCCCCAGGGAGGCGCACAGCCTCGCCATCTCCCGGCCCACCGCCCCCAGCCCCACCAGGCCGACGTTGCGGCCCGCCACCTGCACTCCCTCCCTTTCCGCCGAGGTCCAGCGCCCCGCCCGGAGGTCACGGTCCCCGCGGGCGACGTTGCGGGCCACGGCGAGGATGAGCGCCAGGGCGTGCTCGGCCACGGAGCGGTTTCCGTAATCCGGGGTGTTGGTGACCACGACGCCCCGCCGTGTGGCCTCGGGGATGTCCACGAAGCTGGCCGCCCCGACCCCTATATAGGAAACTATTTCCAGGTGAGGACAGGCGGCCAGCGCCCCGGCGTCCAGCCTTGACCAGTCCAGGAACACGGCGTGCGCGTCGCGGATGCGTTCCAGTAGCAGGTGGCTCTCCTCCAGGCGGTTCTTGTAATAGCGGTAGGACCCGAACTCGAGGAGGGGTTCCAGGACGCGCTCGTATTCCTCTTCCCCGGCGATGAACTCCAGTCCGTCCAGGAAGACGAAGATGCGGTCCGCATCGGGTCTTCTCGCGGCGCGTTCTCCCAGAAGAGGCATGGCCCGCTCTCAACCCCCTCCGCAGATATCTCGGAGGGCCGCTTCCAGCCTTCGGTTCTGTTCCTCGTCGCCTATGGTGATGCGCACGTGGCCCGGGATCCCCAGGGCCGTTCCGTCCCTGACGATTATCCCCCGGCGCAGCAGCTGCATGAAGAGGTCCGGGTGCTCCCCGTTGCGCACCAGGATGAAGTTGGCCTGGGTGGGGACGTAGGAGAGGCCGCATTCCTCCAGCACCCTGTACAGCGCCTGCTTGCCCCGGCGGTTCATCTCCCGCGACCTCTCCAGGTGCGCCTCGTCCCGCAGCGCCGCCTCCGCCGCCGCTTGGGCCAGGCGGTTGACGTTGAAGGGGAGCTTGACCTTCTCCAGGGCCTCCCGCACGGGAGGCGAGCAGAGGGCGTAACCCACGCGCAAACCCGCCAGCCCGTAGATCTTGGAGAAGGTGCGGGTTATCACCATCCGCGGGTCGGCGGCGAAGTAGCGGAGCGAGTCCGGGTGGCCGGGATCGTCGACGTACTCCAGGTAGGCCTCGTCCAGGACCAGGAGCACATCCTCCGGCAGCCCGGAGAGGGCCTCCTCCAGCTCTTCCGCGCTGACCGTGGTACCGGTGGGGTTGAGGGGCGAACAGAGGACCACCATCTTGGTCCTGCCCTCCACCGCACGGAGCATGGCCGGGACGTCCTGGCGGTAATCCCGCAGGGGCACCTTCACCACCTCGGCCCCCATGGTCCTGGCCGCCAGCTCATAGGAGGAGAAGGTGGGGTCTCCTACCACCACCCGGTCCCCGCGTTCGAGGAAGGCGTAGGCCAGGAGGTCGAAGGCCTCGTCCGCCCCGTGGGTGACCAGTATGCGGTCCACGCCTACCCCGAGGCGCTCGGACAGGGCCTCGCGCAGGCGCAGGCACTGGGCGTCCGGATAGAGGTGAGCGGAGCGCAGTGCTTCCCTTACCGCCTCCACGGCCAGGGGGCTGGGGCCCAGGGGATTCTCGTTGGAGGCCATCTTCACGCAATCGGGGATGCCCAGTTCCCGGGCCACCTCCTCCGGAGACCTGCCCGGGCTGTAGACGGGGAGGTCCCTGACCTCCCCGCGGAGCAAACGTTCCACGTCGAAACTCATCGGTGTAGGTGCACGTATCCTTCCCTCTTGTAGTAGGCCACGTTGATCACCCTTGTGCTCCCAACGCGCAGCTCCCGTTGCGCCGGCTGGTGCACGTGACCGTGGTAGAGAAAATGGGGCGCCTTTCCCTCCAGGTAACGCAGGAGGGCGGCGCTCCCCTCCACCGGCCTTCCCGCCACCACGTCGAAGAGGGCCTCCTCCACCCGCGGTGGGATGTGGGTGCAGAGCACCTCCACGGCACCCAGCTCCTCGAGCCTGGCGCCGAACTCCCGGTCCTCCATCTCCGCCGGCATGCGGAAAGGGGAATACACGGCGCCGGGGACGAACCCGAACAAGGTGCCGTCTATCTCCACCTTGCCCTCGGCCAATACCGCGTTCTCCGTCTCCCGCAGGGCCTCGGCGAGGAGTTCCGGCAGGTCTCCGTTGCCGTAGATGACGTAAGCGCGGCATCCGGCGCTGCGGAGGGCATCCGCGAATTCACCATATTGCTCGCGGGCGCGTTCGGTTATCGCATGGTAATATCTTCCATGCGGGGATATTATCTCCTCGCGCAGCTCCACCGCCGCCTGGGGTCCTTTGCGCGCGGCCTCGAAAAGCTTCTCCACCAGCCTTTCCCGGCCCACCACTTCGGGAAGGATGCCGCTGAGGTCCGCCCAGTCGATGAGGTCCAGGATGTCTCCCAGCACCAGGAGGGCGTCTTCCTCCTTCACCTCGTCACGGAGGTCGGAGTACCGTCCGTGTAGGTCGGCGACCAGCTTCACCGCCATATCAGGGCGTACCCCCGTGCTCCGCGCCGCGGTACACGGCGACCTCCCCGCAGGCCAACGACCTGGCGTCGCGAAGGGCCTCCACCGCGCAGGTGTAGAGCATCTCCGGCTGACGCACCTCGTCGGGGAAGGAGGCCAGCCCCCAGTAGAGCTCCGGGCACTCCACACCCGGCGTCCTGGCGGGAAACTCCTTCTCCAGGTAGCGGCAGAGCCTCTCCGCCATCACTTTCCCTCCCCTCCATCCCGTCTCCGGGAGCAAAGCGGCGAAGCTGGCCTCGCCCATGCGGGCGATTACGTCGCAATCGCGGGTCATGCGCGCTATCACCGAGGCGGTGTAGCGCAGGGCTTCCTCCACGGCCTCCTTGCCCTGGATCTCCAGCAGCCGGTGATAGTTGCCCACCTCGCATATGACCAGGGTGATCTCGTGCTTGTAGCGCACGGCCCTCCTCAGTTCCTCCATCATGCGGCCGTGGAAATAGCTCTGGTTGTAGAGCCCGGTCACCGGGTCGCGCAGCGGGTTTTCCATAATCTCCCTGGAACTCTCGTAGTGATACGCCGCTGCGGCGGCCTGCAGCAGGGCGTCGAAGGAGGCGTTTATCTTCTTCTCCAGCTGGAAGTCCACCACCCGCTTCATGTCCACGGACTGGTGGAAGAGGTTCCAGAACTCGTTGCGCAGGATGACATGCTCCTGCACCAGCTCCTCCACCGAGAAACCCTGCCGGAACCGCAGCCTGCCCATCTCCCCTGCCAGGCGGTACATCTCTCCACCCGGCTGGAAGACCGCCGCCTCCTCCTTCTCCACCATCTCCAGGACCGCTGCGGCTATCCTCTCCAGGTTTTCCCCGGCCTCGCCGTCCACCAGCTTGATGTGAGCGGGCACCGGGAGGCGCTGTATCTCCTCCTTCCAGCGCTCCAGGAGCTCCCGTGCCCGGTCGCGCAGAGCGGCCATCTCTCCTCCTCAGGGGATTATCTTGGTAATGGGCATCTCCACGATGTCCTCGGCGCCCCGCCTGGCCAGCTCGGGGATGAGCAGGTTGATGCCCTTCTTCTCCACCACGCTCTCCACGGCGTAATAATCCTTCCGGAAAAGCCTGGAAAGCGTTGGCGCTTTCATGGAGGGAAGCACCTCCATGACCGCCTCCAGGTCCTTCTCGGCCACGTTGAACTTTATGAGCACCTTCCCCCTGGCGTTCAGGGCCCCGAGGATGAGGAGCCTTATCTCCTCCATGAGCCGCCTCTTCTCGGGATCGGCGTAGCTCTCGCGGTTGGCGATCAGGCGGGTCGTGGATTCGAGGACCGTGTCGATGATGCGCAATCCGTGCTTGCGCAGGGTCCCCCCGGTCTCGGTCAGCTCCACCACGGCGTCGGCCATCTCCGGCACCTTGGCCTCCGTCGCCCCGTAAGAGAGGTATACGGCGGCGCGCTTGCCCAGCTTCCGGAAGTACTCCTCCACGAGGTTGGGATACTCCGTGGACACCCGCACCCCGTCCGGCAGGTCCTCGGGGCGCTGGTAGGGGGAATCGCCGGCCACCGCCAGCACCACGCGGACCACGGTCCCCACGGCGGTCTTGGTATAGGGCAGGTCGGCCAGCTCCACCACCTGCGCTCCCGTCTCCCTTATCCAGTCGTATCCGGTGATGCCCAGGTCGAAGAAACCGTCCTCCACGTACTTGGGTATCTCCTGAGGGCGCAGGATGCGCACCTGCTCTATGCGCGGGTCGTCAATCCGGGCGTGGTATTCCCGGTCCCCGCTGCGCCTGACGGTGAGGTCGGCGTCGTCGAGTATCTCCATGGTGGTGCTCTCCAGGCTGCCCTTGGGGATGACGAACTTGAGCATGTCCTTTCCTTCCTCCACTTTCGCTCTCATGCCTTACGGCCCGAACAGACCTGCGCAGGTCCCGTTTGTCTCCCTCCGTCCCTTTCCCGGCTCCCTCTCAGCCAACCCCCCTCCGCCCTGCCCGCCCTAAAGGTCCGCGGTTCTCCGCACCCTCCTCACTGCGTTCCTATGCATCGGGGTCGATGGCGCCCTCTCCCGCCTTACCCGGAGGATCTGGGCCCACTTATGCGACTCTCCGACCGCCACCCGCCGGATACCCGTATCCCTCCGCTCAAACCCTCGAAGTCGCCCTCGCCATCCGGCCGCTCCGGCCGTGGTCCTCTCGCCGCCTTCGCCTGCCGTGACTCAGAGCCCCAGTTCTTCCCTCTCCTCCAGCTCCCTCCCGTAGACGTCGGTGATGCGGTAGGTGTCGTCCTCGCTGGTGAAGCCGATGTCTATCTCCAGGACCCTTCCCCGCCCCTGCGGGGCCTTTATCTTGTGCCTCTTCTCGGCGGGAATCATGAACTCCTCCCCCTCGGAGGGACGGAAGGTCTCCTCGCCGATGGTGACCTCCAACCCGCCGTCCAGGATTATCCATACGTCGTCGCGCAGCTTGTGGTAATGAAGGCTTGTCTCCTGGCCGGGATTTATGGTGATGAGCTTCACCGTGCAGGGCTGGTTCAGGGCGTAGGCCCGTATCGTACCCCAGGGCTTCTCCAGGATCACCTTCATCACCTCCTTTCCTCGCGCACCCGGACCGCTCATGCGACCCTTCGCCTCCAGGGAACAGGACGCCGGCGGCCGCCGCCCTCCGAACGGTTATATACTATCAAGGTCCGTGGGAGGATTACCATCGACGGCCGGCCCGCGTGCCTCCGCCTCTTTCTCCAGCCAGCGCAGCAGGTCCGGCTCTCGACCGGCCAGCTCCGTGTGAGCGGCGCCCTCCAGAACCCACAGTTCAGGACGCTTTCCGGCGGACTCCATGAACCGGTCCAGGTCCTCGCGCCGGTAGAAGGCCTCCCTGGCGCCGTGGACCAGAAGAAGGGGCACATCCGGCAGTCGCTCCGCCACGTCGAGCGGTGCAGGTCCTGAGGGTCCCACCGGCCGGAAGCGCGCTCCCAGAAAGCGTAAGAAGAGCGACCAGAGAGGCAGCCACCTGCGATAGGCTTCGACATCCGGGAACACCGGTGGCGCGCTCACCGCCACCACCGCGTCCAGGTCACCGTGGAGGGCCGCCCGCACCAAGGCCGCCATCCCACCGAGCGAGAAGCCCACCACCCCCACCCAACGGTGGCCGTGCTCACGAGCATGCCTCACCACCGCGCCTAAGTCCTCCACCGGGCCCTGGAGGCCGATCTCCAGTCGCCCCCCGCTCGAGCCGTGACCCCGGAAATCAAAGGTGTAAACGGAAAAACGCGAGCATAAGAGCTCGGCGAGTTCCACCAGGGGGGCGTACCGCTGGCCGGTCACCGCGGGATGGGCGACCACGACCGCTTCCCCGAGACGCTCACCGAGGCGCCTGACGCATATGGGCGTGCCGTCTCCCGAGAGGAGACGGAACTCCACAAAGGGCACTCGAGGGTCGCGGCGGGGCATCACCCGCTCCCTCCACCGGCGCAGGAGGATGAACGACGCCGCAGGAAGGATCGCCCCTGCAGCCATCGCAGCGGGACAGGCCCCCCGCCTCTCATGGTCCCCGCTCTCACGGCCCTCCAAGGCCACCGCTTCTTCCCTTCTCTCCTCGAGCGGCAGCGGCGGAAAAGCCGGCCGCGCATGCCTTTTCGGAATTATCCTATAACCGCCATTCCCTTCCAAGTCCTCGCCCGGACCCTCGAGCCGGGAGCGGGCCTTCGCCATGGCCGGATATGCGCCCTTATCGAAACCCTTTTTCTCCTCCGGATGCGGGCACATAAACATGCCCTTCCCCGTGAGCATGGAGCCACAGTTTAAACAGAAAATATCTGCTCCGATGCCGGTTGCCTCTGCCGTCGGGTCCGAGGACGAAGGCGGGGGAGCTCTGTTTTCCGCACGATCAGACCCACCCTCCCTTTCCTTTCGGCGGCGGGCGTATCGAATGTCAAGGGTGGTCGTGGGCAACTCGATTACGATTGGGCGGGCGAGCCCAAAGAGTATTGCTCCAGCGGATCGGCGATCATTTGAGGCCTGAAAGGCTCAAAAGTCCGCCCTATCCCCGGAGAAAACATCCAAACGGAGGAAAAGAAGAACGGTCATGCGAGAACGTCAGCTTGTCGTTCGCACGGACGCTACGGGCCGGAAAAGGCCCGGGAAACCATGCGGATCACCTCTCAAGTGGGGGCGATTCGTCAAGAGGGAGCGATTGACCTCACAACCGCTGGAGGGGACGGTTACAGTATCCTTTCGACAGATTCTCATCGGGGCCGTAAAGGTAGCCGAACCACGGTGACGGACCGGCCAAACGAACACCCTTTGCCCCCAAAGTTGAGGGATGATAACTTTTCGTTATCGAACTTTCACGAATGAGGGGGAAGGAGGTTCGCTCGTGCGAGTCGTCCGGAAAGGAGCCGGGAAAGGGGAGGTGACCTCGATACCCTCCTGGGAATCCGTCTTGCGGGCGGAGGGAGAGGAACGAGAGCGGCTCATAAAGGAGCTGGTGAGGGGGATGAGCGTCCGCCAGAAGGTGAACCAGATGGCCGGACGCATGCGAGCCTGGGAAATGTTGGTATCACTGATCCGTTACAACTTCCGTCCCTTCCGCGCCGGGGAAGACCGTCGGCTGGGCATCCCTCCCCTGCGCTTCACCGACGGGCCGCGGGGTGTGGCCCTCAACCGTTCCACTTGCTTCCCGGTCTCCATGGCCCGCGGGGCCACCTGGGACGTGGACCTGGAGGAGCGGGTGGCCGAGGCCATGGCCGTGGAGGCCCGTTCCCAGGGGGCCGATTTCTTCGGCGGGGTGTGCGTCAACCTGTTGCGTCACCCGGGCTGGGGGCGGGCACAGGAGACGTTCGGCGAGGACCCTTTCCTCCTCGGCGAGATGGGGGCGGCCATGGTCCGCGGCGCCCAGAAGCACCTCATGGCCTGCGTCAAACACTTCGCCTGCAACAGTATCGAGGAATCCCGTTTCTACGTCGACGTGCGCGTCGACGAACGCACCCTGCGGGAGGTCTACCTTCCCCATTTCCGCCGCTGCGTGGAGGAAGGGGCAGCGGCGGTGATGAGCGCCTACAACCGGGTCAACGGCGAGTACTGCGCCCACAACTCCCACCTCCTGCGGGACATCCTGAAAGGGGAGTGGGGTTTCCGCGGCCTGGTCATGTCCGACTTCTTGCTCGGGACGCGGGACACGGTGAAGGCCGCCCTCGGCGGCCTGGACGTGGAGATGCCCCATGCCGTCTTCTTCGGGAGGAGGCTGGTCCGCGCCGTGCGCAGGGGAGCGGTCCCCGAGTCCCTGGTGGACGATGCGGTCACCCGCATCCTGCGCCAGAAGGCCAGGTTCGCGCGCGCGGGCACCGGGGATTACGGACCGCATCGCGTGGCCTGCCGGGAACACGCGGATCTGGCCCTGGAGGCGGCGCGCAAGGGCATCGTGCTCCTGAAGAACGAAGGAGGCCTCCTCCCGCTTGAGCCCGGGAAGATCGGGAAGCTGGCGGTCATCGGGAAGCTGGCCGACCTTCCCAACATAGGGGACCGGGGTTCAAGCCGGGTCCGGCCGCCCTACGTGGTGACCGTCCTGCAGGGGCTTCGCGACCTCGCCGGCCCGAACACGGAGGTGATATACCGCGACGGTTCGGACCCCTTCGAGGCGGCGGAGGCGGCGCGTTCCGCGGACGCCTGCATCGCCGTCGTGGGCCTCACCGGCAGGGACGAGGGGGAGGCCATGCCCGGGCCAGTCAAGCTGGGGGGCGACAGGGAGGACCTCTCGCTGCGGATGCGGGACATCGTTCTTCTGGAAACGATTTCCATGGCCAACCCGCGTTGCGCGGTGGTCCTGGAGGGAGGATCGGCGATCATCACCTCTGGCTGGCGGGAAAGGATCCCCGCCGTCCTCATGGCCTGGTATCCCGGGATGGAAGGCGGGAGGGCGGTGGCCGAGGTCATCTTCGGGCTGGTGAACCCGTCGGGGAAGCTCCCGCTCACCTTCCCGGAGGGAAACGAGCAGTTGCCCCCCTTCGACAAGAAGGCGCGGAGCGTGGAATACGGCTACTACCACGGCTACCGGCTCCTGGACAGGAAGGGCATGCGCCCCGCCTTTCCCTTCGGTTTCGGCCTCTCCTACACCACCTACGAATACCGTTCCCTCCGCCTGAGTGCGGAGGAGATCCCCGCCGACGGGTCGCTCACCGTGGAGGCGGAGGTCTCCAACACCGGTCGGCGCGCCGGGGAGGAGGTGGTGCAGCTCTACGTGGGGTATCCCGCCTCCGCCGTGGACCGGCCGGTCAAGGAGCTCAAGGGCTTTCTCCGCGTTCCGCTGGAGCCCGGGGAGAGCAGGCGCGTGACCTTCACCCTGCGGGCGGAGGACCTCGCTTACTACGACGACCGGGCCGGCAGGTGGGTGGTGGAGCGCACGGACTACGACGTCTACGTGGGGGCCTCCTCGGCCCTCGAGGACCTGCCCCTACGCGGTTCCTTCCGCGTGACATAGCGACCCGCGCGAGTAGAGGGGCGTTCCTCCGGACGCCGGAAGAGCGCTTCCGGCCGGCGCGGGCGACAGGGGATTCCCGTGTAGAGAGGCCCCTTGTGGTATACCGCTCCGCCTTTCTCCAGCACTGGCGACTCGGGGATTTGCGCGTGCAGGTCGTATCCGGGCTTTCCCTTCCCGCCCCGGCGGCCCTATCCCCGGTACATTTCCAGGAATTTCCGGTAAGCTTCCATCACCGCCTCGCGGATGAGGTCTTCCGCCCGCGCCGTATCCCGGCGGGAGAGGTACTCCCGCAGCAGGGCATGGTCCATCTCTCTCTCCGCCCGGGCGCAAGCCTCCCAGCTGAGTATGGAGCGCACCACCCGGTCAAGGGCCCGTTCCCGGTCGTCGTAGGGGCGGGGTTGCATGTCGTGCCCCTTCCAGCGCGCGAAGCCCGCTTCCCGGGCGATGGCGGCCACGGCCAGGTTCATCCCGTTGATGCGCACCCCGTGGTCGACGTCGAACTTCCCCGGACCGCCGAGGACGATGCCGTCGTTCAACCCCTGGCTGTTGACGTGCATGTGCACCAGCATGCCGTTGTCCGCTTCCTCCACCGTGTCGTAGACGTGGTCCAGGCCGATCATCTCCGAGTGGCCGAACTCCTTGTTCACCCCCTTGCGGCGCGGGGATATGCCGTATTCCTCCGCCAGCCTCTTCCAGAAGAGGATGGCGCTGGCCACGGTGGGCAAGAGCATGGCCGGGTGCCCCTCGTTAGGTTTGGGCTCCAAGGCCACGAAGAGCTCCCCGCCCTTCTCCTCCTCGTAGCGGCACAGCGAGGCCACGCTCTCCTTGAGGTTCCGGTACATGTCGGCCACCGCCGGGGAGGCCAGGTCGTACCCCCAGGACCCGTTCCAGAGGACCAGGGTGGGATATTTTTCCGGTTCCGGGTGCCAGGCGGGGCGCAGGGGCCCGTAGGCCAGGTCCACGGCACGCCGGGCGAACTCCTCCGCCTTCCTCCTCTCCTCGGGGTCCAGGGAGGCCACTCCGCCGTAGGCGAAATGCCGGTGGGCGCCGGGGGTTATCAGGGCCAGGTACATGCCGTTCTCCACCAGGGCCTCGGCCACCGCGGAGGCGTTCCCCTCGTCCACCTCGTAGTCGTAGTGGAACTCCATGCCCAGCACGACGTATTCCGGCAGGCGGGGGGCTATCTCGCCGGCCACCAACTCCACCGCCCCCGGTGAGTCCAGGCGCTCCGGGCCCCATTCGGGTATGGAATCCGCGGGGACGAAACCGCCCTTCCCGGCGTGGAAAGTCCAACGGCACACGCTGTGCAAGGAAACCTCTCCCATCTCCTCCTCCCCCATCCTATCCACGAGTCCCTTTCCCATGCCCGGGTCATCCCCTTCTCTCCGGCAACCCGGGGAGCTCTCCGCGAAGGACCTCGCGCCAGCGGGTATAGGCCTCCAGGTAGGCATCCCGTAGGTCCCCATCCACCCGCATCCCGCCTGCCCCGGAGAGACCACGGAAGGCCTCCTCCGCATTCCGGTACATCCCCGCTCCCAGCCCGGCTCCCCTCGCCGCCCCCTGGGCACCATCGGTCTCGTAGATCTCCAGCTCCACGCCGGAGAGGGCGGTGAAGGCCTCCCGGAAGACGGGACTCAGGAACATGTTGGTCCGCCCGGCCCGCACCTTCTCCAGACGAAAACCCATGCCCTCCATGATCTCCAGCCCGTATTTCAGGGCGAAGGCTATCCCCTCCTGGGCGGCGCGCAACACATGCTCCCGGCGGTGCAGGTTGAGGTCCAGGCCGTGCAGCGAGGCCCCGGGGTCGCGGTTTCCGAGGGTGCGCTCTGCGCCGTTCCCGTAAGGGAGGAAGACCAGGCCCTCCGAGCCCACGGGCACTCGCGAGGCCAGCTCGTTCATCACCCGGTAATCCCAGCCTTCCCCGCCCCCCAGGTTCCGCTTCAGCCAGCGGTAGAGGATTCCCGTCCCGTTGACGCAGAGGAGTATCCCGTAACGGTGCCGCTCCGGCGCATGGTTGACGTGGAGGAAGACGTTCACCCGCGATTCCGGGTCATGGAGCCCGCGGTCAGTGACCGCGTAGACCACGCCCGAGGTGCCCGCGGTGGCCGCCGCTTCCCCCGGCTCGAGGACCCTGAGGGAGAAGGCGTTGTTGGGCTGGTCCCCGGCGCGGTAGGACACCGGTATCCCGGGGCGGAGGCCCAGATCCTCCGCCACCTCCCGCCTCAGCTCTCCCTGCACGGAAAAGATGGGCACCAGGGGAGGGAGAAGCCTCACCTCTATACCGATCGCCTCCATAATTTCATAAGCCGGCCTATCTTCCAGAAAATCCCAGAGAATCATCTCCGAGAGCCCGGGGGCCGTGGTGGAGGCCTCCCCGGTCATGCGCGCCGCCAGCCAGTCCCCGGGGAGCATCATCCACCGCGCCCTCCTGCAGGTCTCGGGATCGTTGTCCATCAGCCACCTCATGCGGGAGGCGGTGAAGTTTCCCGGCGCGTTCAGAAGCCGCGCCAGGCACCTCTCCTCGCCCACCTCGCGGAAGGCTCTCTCCCCCACCGGTACCGCCCGGGAGTCACACCAGATTATGGCCGGCCGAAGGGGCACTAGCGACGCGTCGGTGACCACCAGCCCGTGCATCTGGTAGGAGATCCCGATGGCCTCCACCCGGTCCAGGCTGACACCCCCCTCCCGGCCCAGGAGGAGGACGGCTCGCCTCAGATGTTCCCACCACATCAGGGGGTCTTGTTCCGCCCAGCCGGGGCGCGGCGAGGATATGGGCATCTCCTCCCGCGGGGAGGAGGCCGAGGCCACCGCCCTGCCCGTCTGCACGTCGATCAGGGCTGCCTTGATGGAGGAGCTTCCGGCGTCGAGACCTAGAAGATAGGACATGCCTCCCCCGAGAAACGATCTGGATACTTGGGACGATGCGAGCTCGACTCAGGTTAATCATATATCATGAGCGGGACGCGGGTGGAAAGGTGAGCAACTGTCTCTCTCATTCCTGAAGCGATGCCGCCAAAGCTAGAAAACGCCGTTTGTGATGGAAGTTTCTCCTTCCGACCACTGGGAGTACGCGAAGGGATCCAGGCCACCGTGATCACGAGCTCTCGCCGACTTTCATCCAATCATCGAGCCGTTGGAGGTTGGAGCCAGGATTCCGATCGAGGCATGCCTTATGACTTATCTTCTTGGGAGATACACCAGCGTCCTCCAGTCCGTCGGAGACGGGCATGCAGCCTACCTTTCAGGTCATCGTCAAATCGTGGGTCATGGGGTTTCGCGTTCGAGTCGAGGTATGCTTTCCCTGCCTTACCTTCTACGGGAGTCATGGCCGCTGTCTTTTTGCGCCGGAGGTGGGCCTTTTTCCCTGTTTTCGGTTTATCATCAAATCGTGGGTCACGGGGTTTCGCTTTCGAGTCGAGGCATGCTTTCGGTCTCTCGAGGATATACGGATAAGACCATTTGAACCCTCCGAAGGGCAGGCGATCGGAGTGGCGCGGCGATGAAGGAAGAGGAATACGAAAGGCTCTACGGCGTGGAGGACTCCCACTGGTGGTACCTGGGTCACCGAGCCCTCTACGCGCGCCTCCTGGACGCACGCTGCCCCGAGGCGGCGCGGAGGAGGGTGCTGGACGCCGGCTGCGGCACGGGTGGGCTCACCGCCTGGCTGAGGGACCGTTACCACCCCCGTCGCCTGGTGGCTCTGGACGCCTGTGAAGCGGCCCTCCGTCGTTGCGGCCAGAGGGGCCTGGAGGAGCTGCTCTGCTGCTCGGTGGAATACCTCCCTTTCCCGGACGCCTCCTTCGACCTGGTGGTCTCCTTCAACGTCCTCTACCACCGGAGCGTGTCCGATGACCTGGCCGCGTTGCGGGAGATGGCCCGCGTCCTGGCTCCCGGCGGGTACCTGCTGCTCAACCTGCCCGCCCTGCCCATGCTCCGCGGGGGCCACGACCTGGCCGTGGGAGGCGTGCGGCGCTACCGCCGCTCCCAGATTATGGAAATGCTGGATGCCGCGGGTCTGCGGCCGGTGAAGGCCACCTACTTCATGTTCACCTTGCTGCCGCTTCTGGCTGCCCGCCGCCTGCTGACTCGAGGCACGCCGGAGGAGGAAGCGGTCTCCGACCTCCGCCTCCCGCCCCTGCCAATCAACCGCGCCCTAACCCGCCTTCTGGAACTGGAGGCCCGTGTCGCTTCCGGTCCCGGGCTCCCGCTGGGAAGCTCCCTCACCGCGCTGGCCAGCAAACCGTGACCCGCCGGTCGAAGGCCCGCAGAGGCCTTCCCTGCGAGGGCGGGAGGCTCGGCGGTAAAAGAGATGCGAGGCTTTCCCTCACCGGGCGAGCATGCCTCAAACCCTGGCGCAGTCGTGAGCCCTATAGCCATCGCAGCGCCAACGCCCGCCCAACAATCCCACGACCACTCATCCTGGAGGAGCTCATGCGGGGCTTTCTCCGCTTACGGCGCCACGACCCGCGCATCGAGCTCTCGGCCAAAACGATAGAAGTACATGGTATTCGCGATACCTTCTTTCTCGCGACACCAACGCCCGCGCATCGTGTATACAACCCGATCCGTCATGTAGAATGGAAAAAACCTGACGTGCAACCCTGGGCGTCCTCTGCGGAGGCTTCGGGAGACGTGCGGCCTCTCGTTTCCGGACCCGGCGGGCGAAGGCGGCCCCCGGGCGGCACCGGTTCGTGCTCGGGTGCAAAAGCGGCATACCCTCACGCCGGTGAACGGCCGCGCATTCTCGGCCCCCACCGCTCGGGGAACGACGAGCCAGACGTCCGTCGCTGAGTTGACAAGGGAGGAGTAGGAGATGATCCGGGGAAGCAACGCCATCGTCACCGGTTCCTCGCGGGGCATCGGCCGGGCCATAGCCCTGCACCTGGCGCAGCGAGGGGCCAACGTGGTGGTCTGCTGTCAGAGCCGGGTGGACGCCGCCGAGGAGGTCCGCCAGCGGGCGGAGGGCATGGGGGTGCGGGCGCTTGTGGTGCAGTCCGACCTGGCCACCGAGGAGGGCGCCCGCCTGGTGGTGGAACGCTGCGTCGAGGAGCTGGGCGGGGTGGACATCCTGGTGAACAACGCCGGAATGAGCCACCTCTCCCCCATCCAGTCAATGGAAGCGCAGGAGCTGGAGCGGGTGCTGCACGTCAACCTCTTCAGCTACTTCTACATGGCCAAGCACTGCATAGCCGACATGCTGCGCAGGCAGGTCCCAGGCTGCGTGGTGAACATCTCCTCCATCGTGTCCATGATCGGAATGGCCGGCGGCACGGCATATGCCGCCTCCAAAGGAGGGGTGACCGGCTTCACCGTTTGCCTGGCCCGGGAGGTGGCCCGCTACGGTATTCGGGTGAACGCCATAGCTCCCGGCTACATAGAGACGGAGATGATCGGCTGGATGCCCGAGGACTACAAGGCCAAGATCATCCCCCGCATCCCCATGCGCCGCTTCGGCACCGGGGAGGAAGTGGCCAGGGCCGTGTCCTTCCTCGTCGAGGACGCCACCTACATGACCGGGCAGACCCTCATCCTGGACGGCGGCATCATGATCGACTGAAGCGTTCTCGCCCGGGTCACGGGTTGCAGCCGGAGAGGTCACAGCCCATGAGGGCCACCTCGAGGTAGATCTGGAAGAGAGGCGGCTCCAGGTTCACCTGGCAGTCTATGAGGGCGTCGATGACCGCCGGCTTCCCGGACCTCACCGCCTCCTCTAGTGCCGGCCGGATGTCCTTCGGGTCCTCCACCCGTACCCCGAAAGCCCCCATGGCCTCGGCCAGCCTGTCGTACCGCGTCTCACCGAAGTCCACCCCGATGTAACGGCCACCGAAGGCGGCGTGCTGCGCCCCCTTGATCATCCCCCAGGCCCGGTCGTTGCCGATGATGTCCACCACCGGGAGGTTGTAGCGCACGGCCGTCTCCACCTCGTGGTTGTTGAGCATGAAGGCCCCGTCGCCGTGCAGGACGTAAACGGGCCGCTCCGGGCAGGCCAGCTTGGCCCCCAGGGCGAAGGGCAGCCCGGTGCCCAGCATGCCCATGTCCGTGGACCACAGGAAGGAGCGGGGCCGGTACACCCGCACCCCGTTCAACGCCCACAGCCCCATGTTCCCACCGTCCACGGCCACGATGGCCTCCCTCCCAAAGAATTCCACCGCCTCCCGCACTAGGCGTGCGGGGTGGATGGGTTTGGCATCGGAGCGCGACGCCTCTTCCAAGGCGGCCACGGCCTCCTTCTCCGCCTGGCGGTACTGTGTGTTGGTAATCCTTTCCGGGGAAGGACCGGTGGCTTCCCTTACCTTTTCCAACAATTTCCTGAGCACCAGGCGCGCGTCGCCCACCACCGCCACGTCCACTTCCCGGTTGAGGCCGATGACCTGCGGGTCGATGTCCACCTGGATGAACCTCTGGGCCTCCGGGTCGCCCCACAACGGGGGTCTGCCCCAGTATTCCAGCTCGGCCATGGTGCAGCCCACGCAGAGGACCACATCCGCCGTGGACTCGGCGAAGATGGCTCCCGCCCCCTTGGGGAGGAGGAGCAGCGGGTGGTCCTCGGGCAGGATCCCCCGCGTGGAGACGCTGGTGGTCACCGGCATCTGGAGGTATTCCGCCAGCTCGCGCACCTCCTCCCAAGCCCCGGAACGCAGCACGCCTCCCCCGGCGTGCAAGAGCGGTCTCTCCGCCTTCAGCAGCAGCTCCACAGCCCTGTCCATGGCCTCCTCGTCCCCAGACGGCGGGTTGAGCGGGCGGTATCTCTCCGGCGGCGGGAGCTTGACCCCTTCCTCCTCCCTCACCTGGAAGAGGGTGTCCACGCAGATGTCCAGGTGCGCCGGACCCGGCCTCCCCGTGGTGGCGGCGCGGAAGGCCCACTGCACCATCTCCGGTATCCTCTCCCAGCAGTGCACCAGGGCGTTCCACTTGGTGATGGGCTTGAGGAAGTCCACCTGGTTCAGCTGCTGCTGGCTACCTTTGAAGGGGTAGCAGCGGTTGGAGTGCACCTGGGGGGTGATGACCACCATGGGGATGCCGTCGTTGTAGGCCGCGGCCACGCCCGCCGCCAGGTTCAGGGCTCCCGGCCCCACCGTCCCGCAGCACACCCCCACCTCTCCAGTCACCCGGCAGTAGGCGTCGGCCATGGAGGCAGCCGCCGACTCGTGGCGGGTCATGATAAACTCCATGCCCTTCGGCCGCCCCACGCGGTGGATGGCGTCCAGGAAGGTGGTCAGCTGCCCCCCGGGAATGCCGAAGACGTACTTTACCCCCTCCCGCAGGAGGGCTTTCACCAGCAACTCTCCTCCCGTGATACCGGCCATCTCTACCCCCTCCTCATCCCTCTTCCCGTCCCTACGCGCTCGGGAAACGGATGCCGCGGCGCAAGAACCCACACAACCGGAAAGCGGGCAAGTGATACACCCGCTTCCCGTCCACCCGGGAAACGAATGCCGCAACGCAAGAACCCACTCCGCACGCCACCGCTTTCCTTCACCATTCCTCGAGGATCCTCCCGTCGGGCTCCAACCCACCCAAGTCCTCACCGCGCGCCGCCCCATCCCCTTTACCATCCCCGGTGGCTCACGAAACCGACGATGCCGGCCCTCCTGAGACGGGCGGCAAGGCAAATCCGTAAAAAGTCGGTGTCCTTTTTTCGCCGAGGCGGCAACTCCGACTTCCCTTCAACGTTGATCGAAAACGGCATACGGAAGACGATGCCCGTCTTCAGCCGAGATGCAGCCCTGCATGTGATATTCCCTTCAGGAGAAATTATGGCCTCCGGTGACCTCTTTTTAAACACACCGGTGGTGTGGAACGAATGTGAATGTTCTCCATTTGCCCGGGTTCACGGCCTCCAGCGACCTCTCTCAAAACAGCACCATCGCGTCCATCGGGTATGGATATGCTTCATTTTCATGGAATTATGAGCTCCAATGACCCCTCCTCCATGCCGCTTCCCGGCCCGAGAAAGGCCGGGCAAGACCAACCGAAGCGCCCATCGTTCCCGAAGATGCCTGGCGCACCGCAAGCCCTCACGATGACGTCCGGAACATCCGGCTCAGTCAAAAGGTGGACACGGACGCGCATTACCGTGCATGTCAGTTGTTCGTAAGCCGGCCAGCGTCAGGACCATCTCCAGGAAAAGGGCGATTGACATGTATCGCCAAGGGCAAGAAACCGCTACGTCTCAGCGGGCGCCTCACGGGCTGGAAGGAACCAAGGAAGAAAACATGTGGAGAAAAGGATGACCTTTTGCCTGGCTTGCCTTCTCTCCTCCCGGAGGTGGAAAATACATTTATTCTTAGGAAGTCGGCGAGCGGAACGGTTTAGGCCTTGATCCGCACCCCTTCCTATTCCGGTCGGCGATGGGCGAAACCGTGCGGTGATGTGATGGACGACGGCCGTCGCTCCGCTTCCTCTCCCGGGGCTCTTATCTGCGGCGGCCGCTCGGACGGCGGGAGGTCAGGTCATGGAAGAAGGGGTCAGGACGCTGCGCGTGGGCGCGGTGCAGATGGAATCGGCCAACGGGGACATCGAGGGAAACCTGGAGCGGGCCACCCGATTCGTGGAGGAGGCGGTGGAATGCGGAGCGCGGCTGGTGGTCCTCCCCGAGTTCATGCCCACCGGGTATATCTTCTCCAAAGAGATATGGGACGCCGCGGAGCCGCGTGAAGGGCCCACCATGCGCTGGCTGCGCGAGACCTCGCGAAGGCTGGGCGTGTGGCTGGGGACCAGCTACCTGGAGGCGGAGGGCGAGGACTTCTACAACAGCTTCGTGATCACCGGCCCAGACGGCGGTGAGGCGGGCCGTGTGCGCAAGCAGACCCCGGCCTTCGCCGAGGCCTTCTTCACCCGCGGTGAGGGAGGCCCGCACCTCATCGAGACCGCGCTGGGGCGCATCGGCGTGGGCATCTGTTACGAGAACCAGCTGGCCTATCTCCCCTGCCTCATGGGCTCCGGCCGGGTGGACCTCCTCCTCATGCCCCATTCCGCCCCCTCCCCTATGCCCAATCCACTCTTCCCGCGTCGGGCGGTGGAGGAGTACAACCGCCGACTGAGGGAGCTGGCGCCACATTACGCGCGCCTCCTGGGCATCCCGGCGGTGATGGTCAACAAGTGCGGGCCCTGGGTCTCTCCCATACCGGGGTTGCCCTTCCTCACCCAGAGGTCCTCCTTTCCTGGGTTCACCTGCATCGCGGACTCCGACGGCACCGTCCTCGCTCAACTGGAGGGAGACGAGGGAGTCGTCGTCGAGGAGGTCCGGCTTGACCCCACCCGTCGCAAGGGCGAGGTCCCGCCGCCCCGCGGGCGCTGGGCCTTCCGGGTCCCCTGGGTCATGAACCAGTTCCGCCTCATCGAGGCCGCCGGAAAGACCTACTACCGCCTCAGCCACGAGCGACGCCGCCGCGCCCGCCGCGTGTCGAGCACGAGGGTGGAGGAAACCCATGCCCCGGAAAGGCCTGTGCATCCCCCACGGAAGCGCCGGAATCGTGGGGGATAAGGCCGGTCACCCGGATGCCTGCCCGCGACCCTAAAAATATAAGGCCCCTACGGGGCCTTGGACTTGGTAGCGCATGCGGGATTCGAACCCGCGATCTCCGCCTTGAGAGGGCGGCGTCCTAGGCCAACTAGACTAATGCGCCACGCATTCCATATTCGGTTCTGGCTGGGGGAGAAGGATTCGAACCCTCACAACGAGATCCAGAGTCTCGCGTCCTACCATTAGACGATCCCCCAAGGGAACTCCGGTGCATATGATAGCACAAGGCCTTTTCCCGCTCAACATCAGACGTTGAGCGAACCGATACCGGGCGAGGGTGCCCGCGGCGGAAGATTCCGACGCCATCCCGGTCAGTTCTGGATGTCCTCCACGAAGGCGAAGTGGATGCCCTCCTCCCGGAGCTCCCTTATCATCTCGCCCACCACGGAGGGCGTGTTGGGGCGGTGGAAGTGGCATATACCTACGGCCGTGCCCTCTTGCCGCGCTATCCTCGCCATTCGGCGCATGGCCTCCCTTATGTATTCCGGCTCGTTCTGGTGGTCGATGAATACCTGGCTGCGCCTCCTGGGAAACCCCAGCTCCTGCGCCGCTCTGGTGACCTGGCTGCGCGTGGAGCTGTCGCTGTCCACCACGTAAAGGCCGCGTTCCCGCGCCCACTCGCACATGAGGTACATCAGCGGGTAGTCGTTGCAACCCCGCCCTCCCTGGTGGTTGTTTATCCCCTTTGCATGGGGCACCGTGGCCAGGTCTCCGTCCAGCGTGGCGAACACCGCCTCCCGGCTCATGCCCACCGAGAGCTGTCCGGCCCCGGAATAGGAATGCGGCGGATCGTTCTCCGTTGGGATGTGCATCATGATGCGGTACCCGGCGTAATACAGCCTGTCGGCCGTGGAGGCTGAATCCCGGCAGTGCGGCAGGACGGCGAAGGTGAGGGGGGCGTCCACCGCCAGCCACCGCTCCAGGTTTCCCACGTCGGCCCCGGTGTCGTCCACCACAATGGCCACCGCCGGGGGCTCGGCGATGGAGGCCTTCTCCTCCCTGGCCGGTTCGCGAGCCTGCCCGCTTTCCCCCGTGCCCCCTTCCTCCTGTTCCGGACGGTACTCGCCGGCCGTCACCGGAGAGGTCACCGCGGCGCCTTGCTCCGCCCCACCGGCCGCCTCCTCCCCGCTGTCCCGGCCGAAGAAGACGCTCCTGCACGGCCCCCAGGGAGAGAATAGAAAGCCCACCAGGAGCAGCGCGAGGGATCCCGCGGCGATGCAGGTCCACCTCAACCTTCTCAAACGGCGCATGCGCCTGCGGCGGGCCATGACCCGCCGCATGTCCACGCGGAACTCCCTGTCCTCCAAACGTATCGCCTTCCCTCAGCGCGCAGCCGACGGACTGCCAGATTCGTTCTAATAAAGTATACAGCAGCGTCACGGCAGCGGACCCGCCGTCGATCGGCCAATGTCCCGCGGGCGGCTCGAACACGGGTCAAAGGCAGGGAAGGTATCGCCGGTAACGCCTCCCACCTCCACCAGCCGTTACCATAAACCTCGTCGCTTCGGCGGAGGGCCGTACATGGAAGGTGCGGGAGCGGCACACACTCAGGGCCTCGAAGTTCGGCGAGACCACAAGGCTTTCCTTCCCGACCTCTTGAGCGGGCATCCATGCGCGCGCTCTTTCTTCCGAACGGCAGAAGCAAGGCTTCCAATTTCGCCCCTCGGCGGTTGGAAATACCTTTGGAAACTTCTGGTATCGCTTATTGCGTGAAGAACGTCATCGGAGGCCACACACCGGCAGCCGCCGCCAACGGCAGACTCTGAACGCCTTCCGCCTTACGACAAGCGCCGCGGGAACCGAGGAGGGATAACACGAAGGCCATCGACCGATCCCAGGCCCTCACCCTCATGCCCCCGACGGTCTCGCCATCTGCGGCTGCTTTGGTGAAACGGCCGGCGAAAAACCCGTTCCCGCCTTACTGAACCCTCACCACGGCGCGGCCCTGGGATTTCTTGTCCAGGAGTAGCCGGAACCTCTCCTCCACCTGTTCCAGGGTTATCTCGGTGGCGAAATCCTCCAGGTTGTCCGGCTTCCACTCCCCTGCCATCTTCTCCCAGACCTGGAGGCGGAGGTCCATGGGGCACTCCACGGAGTCGATGCCGATGAGGGTCACGCCACGCAGGATGAAGGGATACACGTTGAGGTTCAGCTCGTGCCCGCCGGTGTTCCCGCAGGTGGTCACCACCCCCAGGTAGGCGGCCTGCTTCACCACCGTGGCCAGGACGTTACCCCCTACGGTGTCAACGGCGCCGGGCCAGATCCCCTTGAGGAGGAGTTTCCCCGAGGTGTCGTTGACCTCCGAGGCGGGGATGACCCGCGAGGCGCCCAGCGACTTGAGCTTCTCCTCCACGCGGGGATATTCGGACTCCTCCACCAGCCCGGCGGCGGCCACCACCCGGTAGCCCAGCTTGGCCAGGAAACGCAGGGCCAAGCTTCCTACTCCCCCGCTGGCCCCGGTAACCAGCACCTCCCCGGCGTCCGGCCTGACCCCCGCCCCGGTGAGCTTGTAGACGGAGAGGGCGGCGGTGAAACCCGCCGTGCCGTAGATCATGGACTCCTTCAAGGAAAGACCCGCCGGCAGCCTCACCACCCAGGAGGCGGGGACGCGGATGTACTCGGCCATCCCTCCCGAGGTGTTCATCCCCAGGTCGTACCCGGTGACCAGCACCTCCTCGCCGGGTTTGAAGTCTGCGCTGGAACTCTCCTCCACCACCCCGGCGGCGTCGATGCCCGGGGTGTGCGGGTAATTTTTGGTGACCCCGCGGTTGCCGATGGCCGACAGGGCGTCCTTGTAGTTCACCGAGGTGTAATGCACCCGTATGAGCACCTCTCCCGGAGGCAGCTCGTCGGTGTCCCTTGTCTCTATGCTGCGGGTGAAGGTGCCGTCCTCCCGCTCGCGCACCACTATGGCCCGGAAAGTCTTGCCCATATCCGTCCTCCTCCATCCCTCGGCATCTTCCGACACAAGCTTGCCTTACGGAAAATCGCTGCCGCTCTTCTGAGGCGACACAAGCCATCCTCAAGGCGCCCGCCATGGGCCGCATGCCCCATCCACCAGCCGGCGCATTTTCATTATCCCTGTTGCGGGACGCAGGGTCAAAAGGGGCTTTCCGTTATGGTCACCGGCTCCCGAAGAAACACGGAACAATAGGACGCGGCGCGAAAAAAGCGCAGAGGCACCAACCACGGTAGGTATGAGCGACGGCAGGGCGTCGTCGAAACCGCAAAAACGTCGAGGGCCGGCCGCCTTACGCAGACGATAACGCCGCATCGCGGATCGGCTATCCCCGAAAAAGCCGTCTGCTTGAGGAAAGTCTCACCGCTTTCAAAAGGCTCTTGAACTGCAGAGAAAGGAACTGAGCCGTGGATCGGACGCCTGAAGCTCATCCGCCAGTAAAGGCGGTCCCTTGCCCCCGATTCGGGGCCTCCGCTGATCCGACCCCTTGAAACGAACTATAAAGGCCGTGGTACCGCGGGGACCCCGGCCTGCTTTCCGGGATGCCCTTCGCCTTCCCCTTGAATAGGCATCGAACGGAGAGGTCCGTCTTGAAGGCTCCCACCCCGATCCGGGCACCAGCTCGTTTTCCCCCGATGGCCAACGCCTCAAAGATCACAGTTCCTCGAGGCGGTTGATGGACGGGAGCCTCACCTTGACGCCGGGGTGCCTCCTCCCGATCTCCCGAAGGAAGGGCTCCAGGTCAATATATTGGCTCAACGGCGGGTAGAAGTCATCGTGGTGGTGGGGGATGACCGTTCCCGGGCGCACGCGGGCCACTAGGTCGGCAGCCACGGCGCAGATGTCCGTCCTCCCCTGCACCGGCACCAGGAAGGCGTCCACCCGCCGGTCGGGGACCCAGCGCATGCAGGCGCTCCCCAGGTGGAGCAAGGTCTTTCCCTCCACCTCCACGAGCCAACCCAGTACCTCGCCTGTGGGATAGCGGGAGGTGCCTAGGCGCGCCAGGTCGGCCAGCACGCCGCGGCAACGCCAGAGTGTGGCGAGGACTAGATGGGCATCGAAGGTCACATGGCAGGCGGGGACCGCGGTGACCCGGAAGGGACCCACCTCCGCGGCCTCGCCCGGCCACCTGGGACGCAGCCGGGTCCAGGCCACGCCCCTGAGGGCCAAGGAAGCGCACACCGTGGGCGAGGCATAGACGACCGCTCTGGAATTCTCTACCAACTGAGGAACGTCGAAGGTGTGGTCGAAGTGGCCGTGGGTGAGGAACACGGCCTCGGCGTGCCCGAGGTCTCGGGCCTTTAGGGGCTGGGCGGGGCGCGCTCCGGGATTGCGGGTCATATAGGGGTCCAGGAGGATGCTTGTCCTCCCGCTTACCAGCTCGAAGCCCGCCGTTCCCAGCCAACGGTAACGCAAGCCGCACCCCCTGACGTCCCGTTCCCCCTGTCCGATGCGGGTAATCGCCATCCCGCCCGTTCCCGACGGGCATCAGCGAACCCTGGAGCCCCGCCTTTCGCTCCCCTCCAGGGCTCGGGCGATGCGCTGCAGGCACCTCTCCCGCCCCAGGAGCTCCATGGACTCGAAGAGGGGCGGGCTGACCTTGCTCCCGGTGACCGCCACCCGGATGGGCTGGAAGGCCTTTCGGGGCTTGAGTCCCATCCCCTCAACCATGGCCCGCAGCGCGGATTCGATGCTCTCGGCATCGAACCTCTCCAGCTCCAGCAGGCGCTTTCCCGCCTCGCGAAGCACGGCGCGGTTCTCGTCACCTTCCAGAAATTCCCTGGAATCCTCCGCCGTCTCCACCTCCCGGAAGAGAAAGGCCAGGAGGGGCACGGCGTCGGCGAGCACCTTTATCCTCTCCCGGATGAGGGGGACGGCGCGGCGCAGCCTCTCCATCCCCTCCCCGTCTCCCTCGGCCAGCAGCCCCTCACGGACCAGGAAAGGCCGGATGGCCTCCGCCAGCCCTTCCTCGTCCATGGCCATGATGTACTGCGCGTTCATCCAGTAGAGCTTGTCCGTGTCCCACACCGCGGGCTTGGAGGACACCCTCTCCAGGCCGAAGTTGGCCACCAGGGTCTCCCGGTCCATGATGGTGGTGGAGTCGTCCAGCGACCAACCCAGGAGGGCCAGGAAGTTGATCATCGCCTCGGGCAGGAAGCCCGCCTCCCGGTAGTACCCCACGGCCACGTCCCCGTGCCGCTTGGAGAGCGGCTTCCCGTCCGTACCCACGATCATGGGGAGGTGGGCGAAGGCCGGGGGTTCCTTCCCCAGGGCATGGTAGATGAGGAGCTGCTTGGGGGTGTTGGAGAGGTGGTCGTCGCCCCGTACCACGTGGGTGATGCGCATGTCGATGTCGTCCACCACCACCGCCAGGTTGTAGGTGGGAGTCCCGTCGTTGCGCAGGAGGACGAAGTCCTCGATCTCCCGGTTGCGGAAGACCACCTCGCCCCGGATGAGGTCCCGCACCGCCGTCTCTCCCTCCTCCGGGACCCGGAAGCGCAGGGCGTAGGGACGCCCCTCCTCCTCCAGGCGCTGCGCCTCGCCCTCGGGTATGGAGCGGCAGCGGCGGTCGTACATGGGATTGCGGCCTTCCCGGAGTGCCGCCTCCCTTCTCTCCTTCAGTTCCTCCGGGGAGCAGAAGCAGCGGTAGGCATGTCCCTCCCGCAGCAGCCGGAGGGCCGCCTCGTGGTAGAGGGCGTAGCGTCCCGTCTGCCGGTAAGGCCAGTGCTCACCGCCCGCGTCCGGCCCCTCGTCCCAGTCCAGCCCCAGCCAGCGCAGGTCGGTCATGATGGCCTCGATGGCCTCCTCCGTGGAGCGCGAGAGGTCGGTGTCCTCGATGCGCAGGATGAAGGAGCCCCCGGACTGGCGGGCGAGCAGCCAGTTGTAGAGAGCCGTGCGGGCCCCTCCAACGTGCAGGTAACCGGTAGGGCTGGGCGCGAAACGCAGGCGCAAGCCTCCTCCACCTCCCGTCACGGGACAGTCCAACTCATCGCATCGGCAACGGGATTTATGATACCACAGGCGGGGTCGCCGTTACGGAGAGAAAGAAGGTGGTCCACAGCGAGGATTTGAAGGCCTGCACCACGGCCTGCCCCAGAACGAGGGCCACAGCCAGCAGTCCGTAAAGTGGCACCCGGACCAGCCAGGCCAGGGCCGGAGGCCGAAGAGTCTCCGCCGCTCGCCCCGCGGTCCAGGCCAGGAAGAAGGAAAGGGGCCATGCCAGGGCCAGGAAGGCGGCGTCCGCGGACAGGGCCTGGAGCCAGACCTGAAGGCAACCTTCCGTCCTTCCCAGGAAAAGGGAAAGGCCTTCCCGCCAGCCCTCCGGTACGCTCTTGCCATTTATTACCACTTGGCGGGCGGCCAGGTACGCGGGGATGCCCAGTAGCACGTACACCGCCAGGAGGAGCAGGAACCAGAGCAGGAGGGCCAGGAGGTAGGGGGCTATGAAGCGAAGGTGCGGATCCCACCTGCCCCAGAGGAGGACCATGAGGGAGGCCAGGGTGACGACCGCGACCCTCGCCGCGTCCCAGGGCAGGAGGGCGAGAGCCAGCCGGAAACAGCGTCCCCCGCCTTGCCGCAATGCCTCCCGAAAGGCGAGAACCGTGCCCTCCTCCGGGACGGTCGCTCCCCCCTCTCCCCTGAGAGCCGGGGCGGGGACCTTCCCTTGTCCGCGCCGCGGGAAGGCCACCTGGGACACCAGGACCGTTTCCCCCAGGTAACCCATCGCCCGCAGGAGGAGGAAGACGCCCAGGCCCGTCAGCACCAGGAGCGCCGTGTCCTGGAAGCCCTTCCCCGCCCCAACCCGCACCCGTTCGGCGACCCGCTCGCCGACCCACTGCGGACCCCAGCCGAAGAGGACGCGCCAGCATTCGGAAAGCCCCACGGAGACGAGAAGCGCCGCCGCCCAGAGGCGCCTCTCATGCAGGGCCAAGCGCCCGGCGGTCCTCCAGAGCTCCCCCTTCCCCTTATGAGGGTGGGCCTCCACGGGGTCGTTCTCCGTCGGGGGAGACCTGTAGGGCCCCCTTTCCATCATTTCGCTGCTCCCCCCTCTGCGCTCCCTTCAAGCCAGGACCTCGTCCGAATCATGTTTCCCGCGCACAACCTTTCCGATCTCCTTGGGCAAACCATGCGGCCGCATGGCTTCGTCTGGTGCCGAGGCTTCCGCGCTTGACGTCCGCCCCACTGCATAACCCGGACGCACTCCTCGCCCGCGGGAGCGGGACGCCGCTCGTGGTGACGCCCACGCCGCGCCCTCGGTGCGCGTCACCGCCCCGCTCGCCCACCTCTTCCGCGCCAAACCGGATTCCTCCGCGAGAAGGACACCTGTTATCGGTCTACGGTCATTATCGGTAGATGGGCGGTCTATGCGTATTGTCGGTCGGGGGTATCGACCGGACGCCTCGACAGCGGACGTTCTTCCCGACAGCGGGAAGAGACCGTTGACCTCAAGGATTTGGTCGAACCGGCCTTCAAAGGGACTCCGGACGGTCCTTCTTTTCGGGCTTCCGGGCCATGAGCTCCCCGAACCTCTTATCCACCGCGAGGAGCATGTCCGCCTCCCTGCGCGTGACGGCGGCCAACTTCGCGCAGATCGCGGGGAAAAGGACCATCATCACGAACATGGGCGCCATCGCCCACACCATCCTCGGGCGCAGGGGATGCGGGCTCACCACCTCCCGTACCCCTTCGTAGAAGCTCTCCTCGTCACGCGCGGCAAGCGCTTCCCGCATGGCCTCGATCCTGCTCTCCCCCTTCCGGGCGTTCCGGTAAAAAAGGCCTGCCGCGGACAGGAACACCGACCAGTTAACGACATCCAGGATGACGAGCTTCCACCCCGTGCTCACAGCCCTCTCTCCCGCCCCCTCAGGCATCATCCCTGTCATCCCTGTACCGTCCCGGAGCCTCCCAGAAGCGGAAAGACGTGCCTGTCGATCTCCCTCATCATCTCCAGGTGTTTTTCGTTCCAGGGATAGACTATCCGGCTTATGAAAAACCACAGGTATGAGATGGTAAAAGCGGAGAAGACGAGCACCACCGACAATCTGGTTAAGGAAAAGGCCCTGACGAGTGAGGGAAGAAAAATCAGAGGGAAGGTCATGAGCGTTATGGGTATGATCCTCCGGGATATACTGACCCTCTTCTCCATCAGTGGAAGGTAGTGGTAATGGAGCAGCCTTGCGCACTCCTCGCCGGACAGACCGTCGACCCCCTTCCCGGCGAAAGGCCCCCTCTCCGCCCTTCTCAAGGGGGCGATCATCTCCCTGACGGCGGCGAGGCATTCCTCCTCATCCCGGGATTCCATAATCTTCATGTACTGCTGTTGTTTTCTCTTCGCCTCTCCCTTGAGGGCGAAATAGAGGCCCACCGGGAAAAGCAGGATGACCACGGCATACATCAGGAACACCCAGTATCCCATGACCTTGCCCCCTCTCGACCTTTTTCCATTTTTCGGCAGCAAAGGCGACGGGCTTGATAAGGAATGGCCTGAGAGGCATGGCGGTGATCCGGACAACGGCCCGGGCTTTCGTGAGTCGCGATAAGGATTCAGCGCTACGGGGCGACCACCGTGTTGCGCAGGGTGCCCACGCCCTCGATGACCACCTCCACGACGTCCCCGGGGCGCATCTCCCCCACCCCGGACGGCGTGCCGGTCATAATCACGTCTCCCGGGTAGAGGGTCATGACGCGGGATGTGAAGCTGAGGAGTTCCGCCGGGGAGAAGATCATGTTGGAGGCCGGCGAGGACTGGCGCAACTCCCCGTTGAGGCGCAGCTCCACGGTGAGCCCCAGGGGATCCACCTCCGTCTCGATGAAGGGCCCAAGGGGGCAGAAGGTGTCGAAGCTCTTGGCCCGCGTCCACTGCCCGTCTCTGGCTTGCAGGTCACGCGCCGTGACGTCGTTGCCGCAGGTGTAGCCCAGAATGCAGGAGGCAGCCTCTTCCACGCTCACCTCCCGGCATTCCCTGCCGACCACCAGAGCCAGTTCGGCCTCGTAGTCCACCCTCCCGCTCATGGAGGGATAGACTATCTCCCCCCCGTGGGGCAGGAGGGAGGAGGGCGGTTTCATGAAGAGCACCGGCTCCTCCGGGGTGGGCAGGCCGAATTCCGCGGCGTGGTCCCGATAGTTGAGACCCACGGCGATGATCTTCTGGGGGAAGACGGGCGTGAGGAGCTCCACTTCCTCCAGGCGATACGTGCTACCCGTTTTTTTCATCTCCGTGAAGGGGGTGCGCTCAAGCTCGTAGAGGAGGCCGTCCTCCAGGATACCGAAACGGATGTGCCCTTTATATGAATACCTGGCGATCTTCATCTGCGGGTGTTCCCCCTTTTCCGTCCACAACCTCACGATGTCGCCTCTCCGGTGAAGGGGGTGCGCTCCAGCTCGTGGAGGAGGCCGTCCTCCAGGATACCGAAACGGATGTGCCCTTTATATGAATACCTGGCGATCTTCATGTGGGGGTGTTCCTCCTTTCCCGTCCTCAACCGACCTCTCTC
>NZ_JACVJJ010000083.1:0-25036 GCF_015711935.1 Candidatus Solincola tengchongensis | reverse complement strand
CTTGACGAGATAACTCCCGGCTTCAAGGCATCCGGTGCCCCGAATGGCTACCGTCTCCCCCAGTTGATAGACCGCTCTTTCTGTGGCGATGCAAGGTTTCTGGGCTTCCGCCATCACCGGCAGGTTAAGCGACATGATCCACAGGAAGAGGGCGATGATCGCGATGCCCATGCGTATGGAAGAGGAGCTGCGATGTTTCCGCTCTTTCACCCCGTATCCCTCCAATCTATTCTCCGGAAACAATTACCATTCAAGGAAAAAAGCAACCCTTCCGCCCTTTCCTGGTTTTCAGCCCCTTGTAGCCCTTTCTGCTTGTTCTCCCTGAAAGCCTTCCTTTTTCGGCTATAAAAACCCGAACACATTACGTGTTCGGGCCGGTTTCACCATTAGCTCCCCGCGATCAAGGTGACCAACTCAAGACCGCGGTTCACCGCTTCCCGCTTTCGATTGCCGGTGCTATTTCCTTGTTGCTCTTGCGGGTTTCCCGCTCCCCCAAAGAGTGACAAGCAAACTATCTATACATTTTTCCAGATCTGAGAAATTATCAAACATTGACTCTTTATCCATCGTGTTCGAAGGAGCTCCGACAAAAAAGACGCGGCCTGCGGGGCCATCTTGCTTATCCATGGATAAAACAAAGAAAGGTCGGCGCCGGTTGAGCCGAGGATTCGGTTTCCGCATCCGTCGCTCAAGCCCGTCCTTACAACGGCAGGTCTTTGGAGCCGTGGCCGATGAAGGCAAGCAGGACAACAATCACCAAGGTAGTCCCCGTGATAGACAAGCGAGAGCCCGCAGTGAAGTTCAAAGTTCTTATACTCTTGTTTATCGCGGCTTCGCGGCTGACATGCATTGGCGCGGAGGACCGGAGGCAGGCTTTCCCGGGAAGCATAAAGAGTACGGAGGGAGTCGGCCTGTAAGCCGGATTCTGTACCCGGGGAGCCAGCCCCGGGCGGTGGTCATCCATCTGGGACCGCCGTTACCGACGGCCTCATGCGGCCTACCCGAGCCTCAAGCGCTGCGGGCCACAGCATCGGCTCCTACTTGGCCTTGCTCCGGGAGGGGTTTACCAAGCCGGCCCTGTCACCAGGACCGCTGGTGGGCTCTTACCCCACCTTTTCACCCTTGCCCCTGCCCCAAATGGGCGGTGGGCGGTCTCCCTTTCTGTGGCACTTTCCGTCGGGTCACCCCGCCTGGGCGTTACCCAGCTCCCTGCCCTGTGGAGTCCGGACTTTCCTCAGGCGTGAGCAGCACGCCCGCGACCACCCGGCCGGCTCCCTCCGATCTTTATTATATTCGACATAGACACACGCAAAAACGTTCCGGATGGAATGACCTCAGCCTCCTCTTCTCTCTGCCTGTTCAGCCGTAGCGATACGAAGGCCTCGAATTTTTTTCAACACCTAAAATGGCGGCCGAAAAGCGATGCTTCGTGTAACCGCTTACACCGGGTACCCGGCTACTTATAGGAATCCCGGCCCTTGAACGGTAGCGGAAATGGGGGCCTTAGAAGCGGGGCCGTGGATCCGGCATCGACGCTTCAATGAGAAGTGGTTTTGACGTCTCATGGATTTGCCTGCCCAACGTGATCCATTTTCCTCCGCAATGCCTTGAAATGACCGGTCACCGCAAACGCGTAACGGATGAAAACCTCGGAAACTTCCCGGTAAAAGCGTAAAATATTCTCCGTCTCCTCAGGTCGCCCGAAGAGCAAGAAGAGAAAGGGCCGGCAAGCCCGGCCCGGTATGTGTCCTTACGACGGAAACTTGTGCGGGCGACGCGTCGACCCTTCCGGAACAGGAATCGGGGCTCGCTATGATCCTCTCTGTCTCTGCTCCTCCTCCTCGGCCATCTTGATGAACTCGGCCCAGTTCTCAGAGAGCTTGGCCTCCCCCTCGTAACGGCCCATGGGAGTGATGACCGGCTTAGGGCCTGTGCCGTCCCACTCCTTGTCCGCAGGCTCGAAGCTGTGCCCGGTGACTTTCCCCTCCTCGTCGAAGTGGAACCATACCCTCTGGGAGGGGTTCTCCTCCTGGGAGAGGAAGGCCTTCATGGTGAACAGATGCTGCGTCTTCAGGTAATCCCTGACCGCGGACATGACCCACCTCCTTGCGCACCCATCCGAGACCTGGAGTTTCAACGCTCGCCATTTATTCTAACCACAGGTCCGCTACCCTTCCAGTTACTTAAGTTAGGTAAGCATTTTCGCGGTGTCGCATCCCAAACCTTGCCGAGCGGAAATCCTCGATATGCCTCCGGAGTGGACCGCATTTCCGGCGTAACCGGGGCAGGCACAAGAAGGCGGCTTGGGAGTACCTGTTCCTGACGCGGCATAAGATGGCCGGAATCGAGGTGCCCGACATTCCCGCGATTGGATACCGAAATATATACCTATCTATTACCGCGATCCATCACCGCGGCATGAGGTGGCCGAAACCGCAGCGCTCCAGCAGGTTGCGTGCCGCACCTCCCAGGAGGTCCCTCTCTATCGCCTCTCCGAACCCGAAATAGCGCAGGTCCTCCCACAGGGCGTGATGGTACCCGAAGCCCACCGGGAAATCCGTGCCGTAGAGGATGCGGTGGGAAAAATCCTCGAAAAGGCGTCGGAACCAGGGGTAGTTCTCCTCCACATCCTCCACCTCCAGGCTCTCGGCCACGGGAGGACGCGGATCCCCCTTCACCTTGAGGTCCTCGTAGATGCGCATGCAGGAGATGGAGTTGGTCATGTCCAGCCAGAAGTTATCGTACTCGCTCAGCAGCCGGTGGGCGAGGCGGAAGCGGGGAAAGAGCGCGTGCACCGCGACCACCTGCATGCCGGGATATTCGCCCAGCACCCTTTCCATCTTTTGAAGGTCCATGTACATGCCGTAGAAGACATCGAAGCCTGTGTGCACTAAGAAGGGCCGCTGGTGCTCGTTCAGGACCTCGAACATGGGCCTCATATCGTCGTCGAAGGCGGGGAACCGCTGCGCATAGGGATGAAGCTTCATGCCCAGGAACCCGTACTCCTCGATGCACCGCCTGGTCTCTTTCTCCTTGTTTGGGGTCTCGATATGGAGCGAACCGAAGGGCACCGCCTCCGGAATCCCGGAACATAGGTCGCGGTTGAAGCGGTTGAGCTCCTCCGTTTCCTCCTCCCAGAGGGGAAAGACCAGGTTGAAGAAGAGCCGGATGCCCGATTCCCTAAGGGCTGATACTATCTCCTCCGGCGTGATCTCCTCGCTCACCGGGAATCCCGGAGTGAACTTCCTGACCCAGCGCACCAGGCCGGCCATGCGCCGGGGCGGGAGGATGTGCACGTGGGGGTCGATCCACTCCATCCCCTCCTTCTGGGCTCCCGTCTTCCCGCCCGTCCAGCGATCGAGGACGGCGGCCTGCGTTTCTGGAGCCTCCCCTTCCCCGGCCTGCGGCGATCTCTTCATCTGTCCCTCCCTCCCTCTCCAGCTGCGTTGAACACCTGGGCCGGCCGGCTCCCCGGTAGGACCTCCGCGAGATTTTCCAGCATTATATTACAACCTCCACCGTCAGCATCCGGGCGGATGACGGGAAGCGGCTCCAAGGTATATATAAACGGAGAGGAAAGGAGTCGAACATGCGACGTGCCTTGGTCAAGACGGCGGCTCTCTTGTTCCTGTCCCTCACCGCCTTGTCGCACCCCGCATGCGGGAAAGCGGACCTGCGCGCCGAGCTCGTCGAGCTGCTGCGGGAAAAGGCGGGAAAGATAGAATCCCTCACTTTCACCTGCCGAACGGAGGACGGCGAAAAGGTCTACGGCGAGGAATTTCACCTCCGGTTCCCGGACGAGTACCGCTACCGGTTCCTGGAAGAGAGGAACGGGGAGATGGTCCCCACGCGTTACGCCGCCCAGTCGGGGAACCGGGTGGTGCGCGCCCGGCTGGAGGACTCGGGCTCCGACATCTCCCTGCAGGCCGAACTCCTCGAGGACGTCCCGCCCATCCGTGGCACCGGAGTCTACCTTTCCCTTTACCATATGATGGGAAACGCGGATTATTACTACTCCCTGCTCTCCATGCTGGAGGGCGGCTCCCTGTCGGTCGTCTCCCTGGAGGACCGCGAGGGCAGGAAAACCTATCACCTCCGGTCCGCGGAGGGGCTCAGCCCGGAGACCGAGGTGTGGCTGGAAACCGAGAACGGGCTCCCGCTGCGCAGGGAGTTGGTCCTGGAGCAAGGAAGAAGGGTGGTCTTCAGCTACGGAGACCTCTGCGTGGATCCACCTCTCCCACTGGAACCCTTTCCGGAATCAGCCGCGGAGATAGCCGCGGTCTTCGGCCGGACCGGCTCTCCGGTGAGCCTCGACGTCAAGGACGGAGCCTGCCGCCTCGGCCCGGCCTCTTTAACGCCTGAGGGAACCGGTTTCTCTCCCCTCCTTCCCGAACTGGAGGGGTTCGAGGAGGCCGGCTCCTTCTGGAGAGACCCCGCGGCCTCCGACCTCTCAGCCTCCGAACGGTCGCTGCGTTTCCCGGAGGGTTTCCGCGAGTTCTACCTCCTTCTGCGCCAGGGTAGCCGACAGGCGGAAATCAAGGAGGTCCCACGGGTGGAGGATTTCGGATATTACACTTCCGGCCTGGGCCTGCTTTCCGGAGCCTACCTTGTCCAGCAGGAAAGGTTCCCTCGGGAGGCCGCGGATGCATCCTACACCGTAACCTTCAACCGCCAGGAGATGCAACTGGTCGCCGGGGAGGTGGAGATAACCGTGACCGGCGACCTCTCGCGCCTGGAGTACGAGGAGTTGGCCCGGACCTTCCAGTCCCTCGCGGAAGGTAATCCCTGAACCCCTACACGGACGGTATCAACGGCTTGGTTCCAGGAGGCGGAGGGTCCACCCCAGGGGGGTGTGGTAAGGAGGTTCTCCCCTCAGGGCAGCTTCCAGGCGGGCGACCACCTCGTCCGAGAAGGCGTCCAGCATGCGCTCACCGGCCTCGGGCGAAGCGGCACGGGGCTCGCCGATATAGTTGGAGGGGCGGCTCTCGGTGACCCAGCAGAGCATCAACCCGATGTAGGAGAGGTCCTTCCCCACCTCCTCCCCTCCAAGCTCCCGCGCCAAGCGGCCGACGAAACCCAGGAGGATGCCGGGCCACCGCCTCGGGTTGATGGAAACTCTTGCCAATTCCTTCCAGGAAGCCCTCACCTTCTCCGGGTGAGCCCTGAGCATCAGCGAGGTCTCGTTCAGTCCGGCATGGCAATCCTGGGCGTCACCACAGGCTCCCGGTCCGGCCCCCAGGCGGGAAAGGAGGTCCGGGTCCAGCTCCACCATACGCCGGTAGAAGGAGAGAAAAGGGGCCACGATGTGAAAACCACGTTCGCGGTACAGCCTGCGTACCGCTTTGGCCGTGGCTATCTGGTGACGCGGCCCGCCGTGGTTGTCCACCACCAGGAGGTACCGGAAGCCGCGCCGGGCCAGGAAACCGGCGATGCCGCGCAGAAGGAGGTTCACCGCCCGGCTGTCCACCTCCACCGAGCCGGGTATGGTGTCGCTACCCACACAGAAGGAGGGAAGGACGACGAAGCCCAGATCCGGATTCCTCCGCGCCGCCTTTGTCAGGGCGCGGTCGCGCACCTCCTCCGCCACCCAGACGTCCGTGCCCATCGGAAGGTGAGGGCCGTGGACTTCCAGAGGGCTCAAGGTGAGCACGAAAACCGTCTTCTCCCGGTCCAGCGCGTCGATCTCCGGGCCCGTGAGGTCCATGAATACTAGTCGCTCAGCCATGACGGAATTATAACACGGACACCTCGATCGCACCCCAGAGCGGCGGTTGATATAATGAAGGCCGCGCAGGAAGGGACGTGGTAGGATTGAACTTCGATTTCGCGGAAATAGACGCCATAATCAACGCCCGCTCCCTGGCCATCGTGGGGGCTTCGGGAAAGCCCTTCAAGTTCGGCTCCCTCTTCACCGCCTCACAGCTGGCTTTCGGCTTCTCGGGACCCTTATACCTTGTGAATCCCGGCGAGAGGGAGATAATGGGGCATCCCTGCTATCCGGATCTGAACTCCCTTCCCGAGGTGCCCGACCTGGTATATGTTACCATCCCCGCACATCGTTCCCTGCACATCCTGAGGGAATGCGCTCGCCTTGGGGTGAAGGGCGTGGTGCTCCTGGCCGCCGGATTCCGCGAAATAGGCGAGCAGGGAGCGGAGCTGGAGGCGGAGGCCGTCAGCATCGCCCGCCGGGGCGGTTTCCGCATCATAGGACCCAACTGCTTCGGCATCTACAACCCGCGCAACCGCCTTACCCTGCTCCCGGGTCACGACTTCAGCGATTCCCCCGGTGAGGTGGCCTTCATCTCCCAGAGCGGCGGATTCTCCGCTCATGTGGCACGCATGGCGGGAGATCTGGGCATCCACTTCAGCGCGGTGGTGAGCTACGGGAACGGGGCCGACCTCAACGAGGCGGACCTCCTCCTCTACTTCTCCATGGACCCGGCCACCCGGGTCATCTCCGGTTACCTGGAGGGGATTTCGGACGGCCGGAGGTTCTTCGCCGCGCTCAAGGAAGCGGCTTCCCATAAGGACGTGGTCATGTGGAAGGTGGGAAAATCGGAATCCTCGAGCCGTGCCGCCCTCTCCCACACCGGCTCCCTTTCCGGAGCCTCCTCGCTCTGGGAAGGTCTCTTCAGGCAGTGCGGGGTCATTGAGGCCTCCGGCGTGGAAGAGCTCTGCGACGTGCTCCTGGCCTTGAAGCATCTGGGGAGAAGGCCCGGTAAAAGGGTGCTCATCTCCGGCGGAGGCGGGGGATTGGGCGCCTATGCGGGTGACCTGGCAGAGGCGGAAGGCCTCGAGGTGCCGCTCCTCCATGGCCATACGGAGGCCCGCCTGCGCGAGATACTCGATTACCCCGGGTCCTCGGTTGGCAATCCGCTGGATATCGGGACCCCTCTAACCCACCTCCCGGTCTTCGAGGCCGCCATTCGCGAGGCGGCGCTCAACCCGACCACTGACGTGTTGGTCTTCGACCTGGCCCTGAACTTCGCCCACGGGCTGTTCGGTGACTCCGGTCTGGAAGAAGCCGCGAATATCCTGGTCAGGATCAGAAGGGACACGGGAAAGCCGGTCGTCCTGGTCCTCTATTCCCGCGCCGTGGGCTTGAAGGACATGGCCGTCGAGGAGCTCTCCCGCAGAATGCGGGACAGGTTGCTCTCCGGCGGTGTGCCGGTATATCCTTCCATGGCCCGGGCCATGCGCGCCCTTTCCCTGGTCAATACCTGAACCCTCCTTCACCATACCCCGAGCCCATCCGGACGAGACGGGAGACCGCCTTACGACCGGGCATGTGGCCGGAATCGGTATCGCATGGATATATTGCAACACCATATACTATTGACATATATATCAGATATACATATCATCGAACCATCGACACATGTTTGACCTCGGAGGCGCGTTGAAAAACTATCTCAGCACTTATCAGGTGGCCAAGACCCTGGGGGTCAACATCCAGACGGTCAGGCACTACATTCGCAAGGGGGAGTTAAAGGCGGCTCGCGTCGGGAAGAAGTACATCATCACCCAGGAGGACATCGACGCCTTCCTGGCGGCGCGAAAGGAGGTGAGGAGCCTAGAGAAGATCGGCCTGACGGAAAAGGGGCGCCAGAGGGTGCACGAGCTCAAGAAGAACGCCTTGAACGTGCTCACCTATCTGGAAGAGTGCCCCGGGGCGGATGTGGACGAACTGTCCGAATCGCTCGGCCTGAGCCGCAAAGAGGTTTTACGGGCGTTACGGCGCCTGGAGGGGAAGAATCTTGCCTACTGCGAACCCGGCGGGGAAAAGGTCGACCGTGCACGAGACCCGTGGTATGCCGCCCCACGCGGGAAGTGACGGAGCCTGAAAGCTCCGGTGAGGTGGATTTCGACCGCCGGGATCACGAGGCAGAAAAGGGGGGTTTATCCATGACCGAAAGTTCCATCACCTTGCAGGAATTCGTGGAATCCTACGTGCCCGGACTGGTCTCCAAGCGGTTGCAGGAGAAACCCATCCCGGACATGGAGGGAACCGACTTCTCCGTACAGCTGGTGATCAAGGGGGAGAGGAGCCTCGTCTACGGCATATCCATCAAGGACGCCCGTGAGATCACCGTCCATCCCGGCGGGCTGGAGAATCCCATGCTCGAGGTAATCATCCCGGAGGACGTCATCCGCCCCCTTGTGGACATGGTCAGCTCCTTCACCGGGCGCAAACAGTACGACGCGGTAAGCGCGGCCAAGGGCAGGGTGACCCTGGAGATGGGCATGCCCGGCAACTGGACCCTGCCGGTGACCGTGAGGTTCAACGGGGCGGATTCCCCCAGCGTGACCATATCCGCCTCCTCGCAGGACTTCGCCAAGATGGCCACCGGCGAACTCAGTGGCCCCATGGCCTTCATGCAAGGAAAGGTGAAGCTGGACGGAGACATGTCCTTCGCCCTCTCCCTGGCCAACCTGATGCCCTGAAGCCGGGAAGCCGAGCCGGCCTCCGCCACCGGGACACCCTCCTGCTCCTCGAGGGCACGCACCTCCGGCGTCCGGCGGAGGCCGGCTTTCACGCTCTCCGGGTTACTGCCGCGGAGAAGGAGTTCTCACAACTCCCGCAGCCGGTCCTTGATGATCTTCCCCCCGGGGTTCATGGGGAGGGGCATTTCCGAGACCACCACGTAATCCGGCACCTTGTAATCGGCGATCTTCCCGCGGCAGAACTCCACGACCTCCTCGGGGCTCAGCGAATGGCCGGGCATGGGAAAGACCACCGCCTTTATCTTCTCCCCGAGCACGGGGTCGGGCACGCCAACCACGGCCGCCTGCAGCACCTTGGGGTTGGTGAGTATGAGGTTCTCCACCTCCACGGAGTAGACGTTCTCCCCTCCCCGCAGGATCATGTCCTTCTTGCGGTCCACGATGGTGTAGAAGCCCTCCTCGTCCTTGACCACCACGTCCCCGGAGCGGTGCCACCTGCGCCCTTCGGAATCGACGACGAAGCTCTCGCTGGTCTTGTCGGGAAGGTTCCAATACCCACGGCACACCCCCGCGCCGCTTATCAACAGCTCCCCCGGCTCGCCCACCGGGACCTCCCGCAGCTGCTCGTCCACCACCTTGAAAAGGGTGGGGGGCGTGGGCCAACCTATGGAGGAACCCCTCTTTATCACCTGCTCCGGCGGCAGCAGGGAGCCGGCACCGATGGACGTGGTCTCGGTCATGCCGAAGCCGTTCCCTATCTTGGCGTGAGGAAAGTCCTTCAACATCAGCTCGCCCAGCTCAGGCGGCATTGGGGATCCTCCCTGGAACATGACCTCCAGATCTCCTGCCTCAACCAGTTTCTGGTAATTGGGCTGCATGCGCAGCAGCCAGAACATGGCCGTCACGCCCACGAAGAAGTTCACCTTCTCCTCGATCATGCTCTCGATGACCTGATCCGCCTGAAACACGGGCAGCACCACAGCCGAGGCGCCCAACAGGCAGAGGTTGAAAAGGGTGTGTAGGGCGGTCACGTGAAAGAGGGGAACGGATATCATCTGCTTTATACGGTATATGTCGTCCATGGTATATTTTTCCGGCAATAAGTAGGGCATGCAGCTCAGGAGGGCCTGGGCGTTGGTACACACGTTGCGGTGCGTGATGATGCTGCCCTTGGGACGACCCGTGGTCCCGGAGGTATAGCATATGCTGCAGATGTCCTTCTCGCCGACTTCCACATCGATATAGGGAGGGGCCTCGCGGGCCAGGAGGGCACTGAAGGGGACCGTCCCCTCTTTCCCTTCATCTCCCGTGGTGACTACCTGCTCCAGGCTTTCCAGTTTATCCCGGAGGGGTCTCACCCTGTCGTAGAGCTCGTTCTCCACGATGACCAGCCGGGAACCGGAATCCCGCAGTTGATAGGCGATCTCATCCGTCTCCAGCCTGGCGTTGATGACCACGGAAATGGCGCCCACCGCGGCGATCGCCAGGTAACTGATGCAGAACTCCGGATTGTTGAGAAGGATCATGGCCACCCTGTCGCCCTTCCGGATGCCATATTCGTGTCTCAGCGAGGCGGCCACTTTGCGCACCGCCTCGTCGAGGCGGCGCCGGGTGTACCTCTGGCCAAGGGTCGGAAAGATGAAGATCTCCTGATCCGGGAATTTTGCCAGCCCCTCCTTGAAAATGGCGGTGAGGTTCGGGTATCTCCTTGCGTAAGCGGTTTCCAGAGCGCCTTCGAACCACTCGTCTATCACACCGTCCCTCGGCCAACCCTCGCTCAACATGCCGCCATCCCTCCTCCTGCCCGATTCCGCAGCCCTTCAATCGGAACGTCGATTCCGCGAAATGATGATACTAAAAGAAATGATATTCGCATTCTGGGGAGGAAGGCAAACCATCCGGAGATCGCGCTCTTGCTTCGTTTTTTCTGCTTGCATTGTCAGGTCGGAAGGCGATCTCCCAATACGGGCCAGAGCGGAACACATCACCGATGGTTCCCTGGGCCGGACCTCGGGGCGCCCTCTCCATTTATCCTTGACCCGTCCCGCGCCGGCGGAAGTTCGTGGTTTCATTGATGGATGCTAAGGCGACACTTTTGTTCTACCTTTCCAGCTTCTGCCGGTAAGCGATGCACGATTCTTTCCCTGAGGGAAAGAGGGAAGAAAACCGGCCGCCGCCGCTCCGCGTTCCGGAAAACACCCGTCCAGGGGTATGATACCGGCAGGCGGCCATGCCGAGGCGAGCGGCGATCACAGATCTCTCCCAAATTGCCATGGAGGTCGTGTATGCTCGGACCACAAAGAGAGGAAAAGGGGATCAGGGAAAGGCTGGAAATTCCCTCCGGCGCGGCCAGGGTGCTGGTCTTCGCGGAATCCAGCCACTGGGATCCCGACTGGCTTCTGACCAGCGAGGAATATTACCGCTTTCGGATCCGGAAGATCTTCCGGAGGATGATGCACTGGTTGGAGCGGGAACCCAGGAGGGTCTTCAGCATCGAGTCCGTATTCTTTCTCCGCATGTACTGGGAAAGGAATCCGGAAGACAGGGAGAAGCTGCGTGAATGGGTCAACTCCGGCCGCATCCGTCTGAGCGGCAGCGGCGTTAACACCCCGGATACCCTTCTTCCCCCGCCGGAGGCCCTTATCCGGGATTTCCTGCACGGTCAGGAGTGGCTGCGAAGGAACGGCATGCACCAGGAACCGCGCCTGGCCTATCTGCCCGACAACTTCGGCAACAGCCCTACCCTCCCCACCATGCTCCGGGCCATGGGCTTCCGGTACGCCGCTTTCAGCCGTATCGACGGGCTACTCTTCCCCGGCTCGGATTACCGGCCGCCGGGAAGTTACCCGCTGCGCGGTTCCAGCGCCTCCCTACTGCTCAAGGACAGGCGCAGCGTGGATTTCATATGGAGGGACGCGAACGGCGAGGAAGTCGTCTGCCACCTCAACCCCTATACTTATGGGCAAGGGGACACCCTCATCAACGGCGGATGGACTCGATGGATGGGATTTAAGGTCGGGCTCCCCTCCCCCTCCTTCGACCTTGCGCGGTCCATGCGCAGGATCACAGGCTTCGCCCGGAGGCTCGAACCGCTCTCGCCCACGCCATACATGTTCTGCCCCATAGGCCTGGACTTCAACGACCCCCTCCCCCACCTGACCGACGTCCTGGACGGATACAACCGCACCGCCTTTCCGAAGACTGGGGTCTTCGCCGTCAACGCCTCGCTGGAGGATTATCTGGACCTGGTCTCCGCCCACCGGTCCCGCCTCCCCGTGGTCCAGCTCGATCCCAACCCCTACTTCATGGGCTTCTACCTCTCCCGGCCCGAGGCCAAGCAACTCTGGGATTCCGCTGTCCGCTGCCTGGTGGCAGCGGAGAAACTGCTCGTGGAGCGCGAGATGAGGGCATGTGGAGATGGAGACGAGGGCCTCTGGCGCCGGTTGAGGGACCTTTGGGACGAGGCCCTCATGGCCAACCATCACGATTTCGTGACCGGGACCTCGCCGGCCAGGGTATGGGAAAGAGAGCAGAAGCCATTGCTCCTGCGGTGGCGGAGGGAGTCACGCGAGCTGCTGGAGGAGGTTCTGGAGAAAGGAAGGGAAGACACGGTCATAGCCATCCCCGGTCTGCACGCGGACGCCCCTTCACCTTCAGGCGACGGGAGTCCCGATCGCTGGAAGGCGGGAAACCTACGCCTCCGGCCTGCATGGAGGTTGAAGGACGACCGCCTTGTCGTGGAGACCTCCCGTTACAGGCTGGAAATAGACGGGCGGCGTGGAGGATGCATCTCTCGCCTCACGGACTTGGAAAGAGGCGTGGAGCTCTTCAACGGACTGGCGAACGACGTGGTGTCCTACCGGGACAGCGGCGGCCTCTGGCGCATGGGCCACGAATTCGCCGGGGGCTCCTTCCGTGAGACGGCGCGCAGCTCGGACAGGACAGCCGTCGTTCGGGTGGTGGAAGAGGAAGGCTCCCTCCGGGTAGAGGTGATCTCCGACCTCGAGGGGAGGAGACTGGTCAGATGGATATGGTGCCGGGAAGCGTCTCCACTCCTGAGGATGAGGGTCGAGGGGCGCCTCCCCGACCACCGCACCGCATCGGTCCGTTTTCCCCTGACCGGGAAAATCCGGCGTCTTCTCATGGAGGTCAACGGTGGACTGGTACGCCGCCCGTTGGAGAAACTATACCGTCCCACCTTCTGGGCCTCGGGACGCCTAGTGATCCCCGAGGACGACGACGGGAACTGGGACATCGCCTTCCTCCCGGGCGTGCCCTCCTGTGCGGCCTTTGTCCGGAGCGGTGGTATGGAGCTTGGGGTTATGCGCAACGCACCCAGGGAACGGGCCTTCGGGATCCTCCCCCTGCTCTCATTTCCCGCCAGAGGGCCGGACCGCGGCCTCCAATCTCACGACTACGGACTGCTTCTGCGCCCTCCTGACGTGGATGAGGGCGCACTCCGCGCCTGCCTGAGGGCGGTGTGGGAGGATGACGCCCTCGCTTGGCCCGCAGGCTGGAAGACCGTCCCCGAAGACCTGGCTGTTCTGGCCGCCAAGAGGCCCCTCCGGGGGGATGGGCATATCCTCCGTCTCTTCTCCCCTCTTCCCGCCTCGGAAAAAGTGGTCATCTTCCGTGAGGACGCGGACATAACGGAGGCCTTCCTCTGCGACGCCCGGGAAAGGGAAATGGAGAAGCTGACCGTCTCCGGAGGCCGGGTGTCCTTTCCCATGAACTCCCCCATCGTGACGGTCAGAGTGTTCATTGAACGGAAGTGGGGACCCGTCACGGATTAGGACCGACCGGATAGATCCCGTAGCACCACCATCGAGGCCGGCAACATCACGATTTTGGAGTTTTCTCCGGACCGAGAGGTGTTATTCTCGGACTTGTAAAATTACCACAAAATGGTATTTTTCGAGGGCCTTTTAATAAGACCCGGTGAATCCGCCTATGGTCAGCCACTTGTCGTTTTGTGGGGTCTGTTCCTATCCGTCAGAGTCCCCTTTTAAAAGCGCTCACAGGATCTTATTATTTTTATGGGATTTCGGACAGCCGATGAAAAAGAGGACAGGGAAAGGAGGCACGTTGAAGACCAGGCTTTTTTCTACCGCTGCCGTCATCGTCCTGGTGATAGCCGGCCTCCTGCCGCTGGCCGGATGCGGGAAGAAAACCGAAACGGGCGGAGGACCGGACACCGTGGTGGTCAAATTCTTCGAGGCCTCCCTGGCGGAGGACGCCGACCTGGCATATGAGCTCCTGAGCCGGGAAAGCCGTGGAGAAGTGGAGGATAAAAAGGAGCTGGTAGAGGGGTTCTCGGAGAGCCTGGACAGCTACTCCGTCGGGCACCCGGACATCTCCGGCGACAAGGCCAGGGTCCCGGTGACCCTCAAACTCAAGGCTTTCGAATCGGAATTGAAGTTCGACATGATACTCATCACCGAGGACGGCGCCTGGAGGATCTCTATGCCGGAGTCGGAAGCGGAGATGGAGAAGGCCATGGAGGAGATCTTCAAAGGGATAGAGCCGCCCGATTGAAGGGCGCGAAAAAGGGAGACGTCAACCGTCTCCCGGGTGGGAACCTTCCATCAGCTCACTCTCTCCAGCCAGTCCCTGATCTCCCGGTAGTCCAGGAGGCCGCGCAAGGCGCGGGCGCAGCGCGAGGCCGAGGTGAAGACCGGAAGGTCGTTCTCCACAAGGCAGCGTATGGTGCGGCTGGCGGTCCCCAGGAAGGACATGACGAGCAGCGGCTTCCGATGTTCCAAAGGCACTTGGGCCAGCTGCGGGAGAAAAGAGAGGAACTGTTCATCCCAGGCGTCCTCCATAGGAGCGAGTTCCGGGAGCCGCTTCTTCAGGTTGGTCCCCATGTCCGCAGCCCCGAATATACCGTAGATCACCGCCCCGTCCACCTCGCCGTAACGGAAGGCCTCCTCCGCAATCTCTTTATAGATGGCGATATTGGTCTCGAAGGTGATGTCCACCGGGTTGGCCACGGAAGTGAGAGGACCGGTCCGCTCCCGCAGGGCCTTCTGAAGAGAGGGGGAGAACTCGGGAACCCTCATCCCCGACTTCTCCAGGTGATAGGCAAGCGAGGTCCCGGGGCCTCCGGAATTGGTGATCACGGCTATACGTGGGCCCGGGGGCAGCGGTTGGGTGGAAAGGGCCCATAGTAAGTCCAGCATGTGGTCTATGTCCTCGGCGCGGATCACGCCCGCCTGCCTGAACAGCCCGTCGTAGAGCTCGTCAGGCCCGGTGACCGCGCCGGTATGGGAGAGGCTGGAACGCGATCCCGCCTCCGTCCCGCCCACGTACACGGCGACCACCGGCTTGCGCCGTGCCGTCTCCCTCGCCACGGCGATGAACCGCTCCGGCCGACGCACCGTCTCCACGTACAGGCCCACGGCCCGCACCTCATCCTGCTCGCGGAAGAACTCCAGGCAGTCCACGAGGTCCAGGTCCGCCTCGTTGCCCACGCTGATGGTCTGGCATATGCTCATACCCTGCGCCCTCAGGTAGGGGTTGAGCATGGAGGTATAGGCTCCGGACTGGGAAGCTAGGGCTATGCCTCCCCCGAAAGGCGGCTCGGGAATGGTGGTGGTGTTCAGGGAGCGCATCCGGTTCATGACCCCCACGCAGTTGGGTCCCAGGAAGCGCATTCCATACCTGGAAGCTATTTCCTGTAAAGCCCGTTCCCGCTCCCGTCCGTTCCCGTCCTGAACCTCCTTGAAGCCTCCGGAGATCACGATCACACGCCGCACACCTGCTTTTCCGCACTCCTCCATGATGCGCGGCACCAGATGGGTAGGCAACACCAACTGGGCCAGGTCCACGGGACGGCCGATCTCGGATATGCTGCGGTAAGCCGGGAGCCCCATGACCGTTCCCTCCGTGGGATGTACGGGATATACCTCTCCGTCGAACCCTCCTTCCAGGAGATTGGCCAGCTGCATACTCCCCATTTTCAGGGGATTGTTGGAGGCCCCGTAAAAGGCGATGGACCTCGGGTTCATGATCATCTCCAGCGGATGCACGGCACCTCCTTCAGGTCAAAATCGATCTATCGAAACGTTTCCCCACCCTCTTGAAAAGGAAAGGTGTCGCCGGGGGCATGCCGTCACGTCCCGGCACGGTAATAGACATGGAGCCTCACGGTGCGCAGGTTACCGGGCATGGCCGCGTCCCTGAACTGCACGTAAACGCGGCGCCATCCGGGAGGCCCCTCTTCGAGCCTCCAGGGGAGGACCAGAACCTCGCCGTCACGGCAGGGAATCCAGGACGCTCCGGAGAAATCCGGCCGGTTGGAAACGCGCACGTCCATCAGGCCCGCTTCCTGGTCGTGAGCCCGCAGGGTGATTTGAACCACCAGGCGGTCCGTCACGCCTCCCCCGTCGCCTATCCTCGCCTCGTCCACGACCGGCCTGCCATGGTCTCTGCCTGCCGCGTATACGCTCCGGAGAAATCCGGCCGGTTGGAAACGCGCACGTCCATCAGGCCCGCTTCCTGGTCGTGAGCCCGCAGGGTGATTTGAACCACCAGGCGGTCCGTCACGCCTCCCCCATCGCCTATCCTCGCCTCGTCCACGACCGGCCTGCCATGGTCTCTGCCTGCCGCGTATACCCTGATGGGGAGCACGCTGCCCCCTGGCAAGTCCGCCAGCACCACCACCATGCGCTCTCCGGAATCGGCGTCGTACTGCTCCAGGATACGGCCGTTCCTCACCGCATAATAGGCGCCTCCGGAGAGGTACCTCATGGGGAACTCCAAACGGCAACCGTAGAGGTCCATCACCGCTCCCGGTTGACGCAGGGTGTTCCTGGCCTTGCAGGTCACGTCATCGAAGGGTCCCTCCAGGTTCAGGGGGAGCGGTTTGTCGAAAGCCCCCTCCCCATTCCGCAGCGGTGGTCGAGGGTAGGAAGGATTGGTGGAATTGTCCTGTTCCATCCACTGGAGCACAGGGCGATTACGGCGGTATTTCGTGTACTCGTTGACCTCACCCGCCCCAACCGCCAGGCCCTCCCAGCCGGGGATGGACCACTTGCGGTCGGGATTCCCTTCCGCCCCCGGAAAACCCCACTCGGAAAGGCGGCAATCGCGTATGGTTATGAGGCGGAAGCCCGCATAGCCCTGGGAGGTCCGGTCCAGGAGCAGGGAATTCCCGTCCACGGGGATCTCCGCTCCGGTGGTGTTGATGCACACCACCTCCCCCGGCGAACTTCCGTAAGGGGCCCACTCCACGCGGTTCACAGCGTCGCTGTGGGTGTGACCCGTGGCCACGAAGGAGACCTCGTACTTGCGCAACAGGTACATGAGCGCCTGGGAACCCTCCCCCTCTCCCGCCGCGAGCTCCACCAGCCCGAGCTCCTTGGCATTGGCGAAGGCCTCCGGAGGTGAGCCCGCGGTGCGCAAGGGATCGTGGTGCATGAAAACGGCCTTCAGTCTCCGGCCCTCTTCCCGGGCACGCCGCAGCTCACCCTCCACCCAGGCCAGTTGCCCGGTGAAGCCGTCGCCATCGGGGTCCGGCCCCCAGGGCCAGGGCGCCCATCCCCAGGGATCCCCGTCCCCTCTGACCTGGCCGTGCCACTTGTGTGGTATGATCACCTTAAGGGGAAGGAAGATATTGGTAAAATCCGCCAGATAACCGTTGCGGTCGTCATAATCCCTCGCCATCTCCGGGAAGAGCGATGTGGCCAGAGCCCAGAGGATCGGGTTGGCGTCCGAGGGCGCGAAGGGCTCAGGCCCGTCGGGATCCAGCTTCTCCCAGTCCAGCGTGTTCACCGCCAGGAAGGTCATGTCTCCGTAATCCCAGGAATAATACAGGGGCCCGAAGAGGTCCTGCCATATCTCCTGCCCGTCGTCGTGCTCCACCACATGCCCGTCCCAGCAGTAACCGTCGTGGTTGCCGGGCACACAGAATACGGGCACGTTGAGGGCCAGGAGCTCGTCGTACCACCAGGTGTACTCGAACCGGTACTCGGTGCCCGGATCTCCGTTGACGTCCCCCCAGATCCAGGTGTCCTTGGGGTAGGTGTTGAAGTTCTTCTGGGCGTAGACCGCGTCTCCCGTGAAGACCACGAAATCGGGGTTCATGAGGTTGATGGCCTGAAGCTCCTCCTGCAGGTAGATGGCCCCCTCGTTCGTCTTCCCGTCACCGTCCAGGTCCATGGGAAAACCGGGATACCCGAAGGCGGAGAGGTCGAAGCGGGCGGGAGTCCCGGGTCGGGGCTCGCGCAGTTCGAAAGAGTTGTAATCGAGGTTCAAGCCGTTCCTTATCTCCGGCCCGTAGACGTGGGTATCGGTTATGTGCACGATCCTCAGGTGGTCGCTATACCCCTTGATCACCTGGAGGGCGTGGGGCTGATGGTCGGCCAGGCGGAAGGCCGAGGACACGCGCTCCGAGAGGCAACGCACGTGGAGGTCATAGAGGTCCAGAGGAACGTCTAGGGGCACCTCCACCTCGATGTGATCCACCTCGAACCCGGACTGGCCGAAGATCTCCGGCCAGCGTCGGCTGGGCCCTCGCCTGACCCCGACGACCGTGAGCCGCCTGGTGTTGACCACCGTGTGCACCGGGTTCCGATAGGTCCCGTAAGAAGGGCCGCCCAGGCGGTACCATTCGGAAGGCGGGTCATCGGGGTCACCGGGCACGGAGCCGTCGTAATTCTGTTGGTTGGCCGCCACCGATGTGGTCACCAGGACCTCCCAATCCTCCGGACGGTTCACGGATTCCATCTCCGGCCGCGGGGCCCCGGGCACACCCTTCCTCCAGTCCCACTCGATGACCAGCCTGGAACCACGTGGTACGATGGCCGGGAAACCGAAAGTGGGATAGATGAGCTCATTGATGCGTTTGGCGACTTCTGGAAGTGAACCGGTGGGGTTGAGCTCCGCGGCCCTACAGGTCTTTCCGCCCGGGCTGGATGAAACTCCCAGCAGGGTCGCCAGCAGCAAGACGCAGAGAAGGGACCGAGACGTGAGGTGAAAGGATTCTCTGCGGTGTGGAGTTCCCGAAAATCCCCCTGTCGGCATCCCCCGTCACTCCTTTTGCCGCCTTCGCCACCGTCATTCCCTGAATTCACCTCGATTTTAGTACAACATCAAGGGGTTGGGAACATGAAGGGGAACGGGCCGCGCGCCAGGCGGCAGGAAGCGGTCGGGGCCGGCCTCACCTCAGGCCGTAACCGCGCTCTTTTTCGCCTGCCCCTTGGGGCTCAAGGAGACTTCCAGCACTCCATCTTCCGAAAAATTCCATTCCAGGTGGGTATCCACGTCATAGGTCATCTCGTAGAGCCCCTGGACCAGGCCGACCACCATCAGGTGAAGAAATGCGTTCTCGATGCGGAAGTATAGCCCTCTCTGGTTGGATCTCAACTCCGTGAGGTTCCCCAAGCCTCGCAGGGCCAGCTGGTCCCGCATGTCCAGGCGCCCCATTCCCTCGATGCTGTAGAAGCCGGCGCGCACGAAGCGCCTCTGGGCCTCTATGAACATGCCGGGTAAGTCCTCGCCGATTTCGTTCTCCAATTCGCCGAATATGGCGTCCACCTCCATCCCGGTCATGATCATGCGCTTTCCGGTGGTGGAGCCCAGGATTATCCCGCGCTCCGGGTGCCAGCGGTAATTGGAAAGAGCCAGAGGTCCGCCGCAACTCTTGCACCTCTCCAACTCCACGTCTCCCTCCCTCACGGGGAAATGGCGGAATTTCAGCCTGCCCTTGAGCTCCTCCGGGTGCGAGGAGACGTAACAGGTTATCTCGTAGAGGTCCTCGGTGAGCCTCCGGTACTTCGCCGCGAGGTCACAGCCGAAGAGTATCTCGAAAGCGCCGGCCATGTCCCCACAGGCCAGCGGCACCGAGTAGGGTTCGGAGATGGTCTCCACCACATAGTCGTCGACATCCTTTTCGAAACGATAATCGACAACCTCGTACCTTCCGTAACCCATGAGCCTGGCCGTGAGGCGGAGGCCGTCATTGACCGGCCGCCAGTCCAGCTCCCGGCGGCGCAGGAGCTCCTTGGTCACGTCGGGTAACAGGCTCCCCAGATAGGCCCGCACGGCCCTCCTCTTGGCGGTTATCAGCATGTGCTCGATCGGAAGGCCTATGAGTTCCTGGACTCCTGCGAAAAGGGGATCGAGGTTCTCGCATTCCACGAAGACCATACGGTTGCGGCGATCACGGCTCTGCACGATGATGCCGCCGTTAAGCCACATGTGTTCCGAGGTGATATGGCGGGGAACCCCGCACTCCGGGCATAGCTCTATGCCGGTCATGCCAACGCCCCTTTCTCCCGTCCTCCAACCTTTTCTAGAAAAAAACCCCGTGCACCGTTACACTTCATCAATGCTAAATTATCGTCCGATTGCGGGATGCGTATAAGACAGTACCAATCGGTACGTTCAGAGTGGGCGACGAAAGAAAAGGTGGACCGCGGGCACTCCCGCCGCAGCCGGCGCCGCCTTATTCGTGCCCCGTCGATAAACCCCTCGCCGTAGAGGGCCGCCCTGAAGCCGTCTCAGTCAGAGAGGGAGAATTCCTCCCTTATGAAATCCACCCAGGGCTTGAAGGCCTCGACCTCTTCCGGGGGTATCTCGTCCAGGAAGATGGTGTCCACCATTCCCACCAGCTCGGTGAGTCGGGTGGCGGCCTTGGCGTAGCGCACGATGGTGGGCAGGTTGCCCTTCAGTCTTATCTTCCCCTGGATCATCCCCTTCGTGGCATCCAGTTCCCCGGTCATCACCTGCTTCCAACGATGGTAATCCGCAGTCAGTACGTAATCGCCTTCCTCGCCCACCGACCTCGGAACAAGGCGCACAGAGCGGCATTCCCCGTTCCACAGGTCCAGCATGAGGTACATGTCGTCCTCCAGCCCCACCCCCGGTTCGGGGAGGATGTGGATGACCACCGATCCTTCCCAGCCCCTGGCCAGCCTGCGGTAGGTCTCGTCCTCCTGGATGAGCTTTCGGTAAGCACCTATCCAGGCCGGGGTGCCCATGATGTAGGGGGGCTTTTCCACCTCCGACAGATCGCCCACCAGACCCTCGAAAGCCTCCTCCCATTCCGTGGTACCGTAGACGTAAGCCATCTCCGCACCTCCCCTTTCCGTTCTCCGGATCGGAAACCATCGCAACCCCCCGGCACAGTCGAGGCAAATGATAGCACCCCGGCCGGCCCCTTTCCGACGACCTCCACACCTCCGCTCCCACGCGAAGCCCCTTTTCCCTCAACGTAACGGCAAACGGCGTGGCTATTGAACTGACACCCGGGTACCGAAAGGCCATGCGCATCGACCCGCCCGGGGCGGACTGTTCTCCTTGCACCTCTACGCCTAGCCGGCAACTCCCGTTACCCTCCGTCAGGCCCCGCCGATCAACGGGACGGTGGGCCGTTTAAACATCATCCCCAGGAGGTATAAAAGAGGCGCGAGATGGAAGCAGGACATGGATATGAGGCCCGGTCCCGGGAATGGCGAGGGAAATCCAGAAAACACTTTCGAGCCGCTGGGAGGGTCAGATTCCCGGATCAAGACCGCGCTGCGTCCGCAAACAGGCCCTCGCCTTTCGGGTATGATCGACTGGAGGGAAAGCAAAGGAGTCGAGAGGAGATGAAAATTCTGCGCACTCCCGATGAAAGGTTCAACGACCTCCCCGGCTATCCTTTCGAGCCGCATTACACACTCATCCCGGACGGAGAGGGCGGCTCCCTGCGCATACATCACCTGGACGAGGGTGACCCAGACGGAGAGGTGGTGCTCATGCTCCACGGCGAACCGTCCTGGTCTTACCTCTACCGCAAGATGATACCCATCCTGGTGGATGCCGGGTTCCGCGCCGTGGCCCCGGACCTGGTGGGCTTCGGACGTTCGGACAAGCCCGCGCGCCGCGAGGATTATACCTACGCGCGCCACGTGGAATGGATGCGGGAATGGTTGAACCGCACGGGATTGCGGGGTATAAACCTGGTATGCCAGGACTGGGGAGGGCTTATAGGCCTGCGGCTGGTGGCCGAGCGGACAAGCCCGCGCGCCGCGAGGATTATACCTACGCACGCCACGTGGAATGGATGCGGGAATGGTTGAACCGCACGGGATTGCGGGGTATAAACCTGGTATGCCAGGACTGGGGAGGGCTTATAGGCCTGCGGCTGGTGGCCGAGCGCCCTCACCTCTTCTCCCGGGTGGTGGCGGCAAATACCGGCCTGCCCACGGGAGATTACCCTCTGGGAGAGGCCTTCATGGCCTGGCGTAGATTCTCCCAGGAGACTCCCGAGCTGCCCATCGGAAGGATCATCCAGTCGGGTTGCCTGAGTCCTCTCCCTCCCGAGGTAGTCGCCGCCTACGAGGCCCCCTTCCCGGATGAGAGCTACAAGGAGGGGGCGCGCATATTCCCCTCCCTGGTGCCCATATCCCCCGACGACCCCGCTGCGGAGGACAACCGCAGGGCCTGGGAGAGCCTGGGCCGCTTCGACAGGCCATTCCTCACCGCCTTCAGCGACGGGGACCCCATAACCCGCGGGGGCGACGCCCTGCTGCAATCGCTGATCCCGGGTGCCCGGGGGCGGAAACACGTGACCATCAAGGGAGCAGGTCACTTTCTCCAGGAAGACAAAGGAGAGGAGCTGGCCGCGGTGGTGGTGGACTTCATCCGTGGAAGCTGAGAGCGTGCGGCGAGCGAGCTTTTGGGGAGGTGCGGGAATGTTCGACATCCTGATTCGAGGGGGCCGGGTGGTCGACGGGACGGGCGGCGCGCCCCGCACGGCGGATGTGGCGGTCAAGGACGGGAGGATCGCGGAGGTGGGGAACCTCTCCGAGGCCCAATCGCTCGCCACCATCAAGGCGGAGGGAAAGGTGGTGGCTCCCGGTTTCATCGACATCCACAGCCACAATGAGCTGTACGTCATCCGTGACGACTACCGCGAACTGTTCGAGCCCTATGTAAGGCAGGGCATCACGACCTGCGTGGTCTCCAACTGCGGATGGTCACTGGCCCCCTGGCCGATCCGACACGATGAGCTTTTCCGCTCCACACTTCACAGCATGGGCGTCTCACGCGAATTCCGTCCGGAGTGGGAAACCCAGAGTGAGTTCATGGAATGGCTGCGCAAGCGCGGGTTGCCCATCAACTTCGTGCCCCTGTCGGCTCACGGACCCATCCGCATAGCGGTCATGGGCCCACAGGCCCGCTTCTGCACTCCGGAGGAGCTGGAGAGGATGAAGGAGCTGGTGCGCCGGGACATGGAAGCCGGGTGCCGGGGCTTCTCCACCGGGCTCACCTACTTCCCGGGCATGTATGCCCACACCGACGAGCTGGTGGAGCTGGCAAAGGTGAGCCGGGAACACGGCGGCCGATACGTGAGCCACGTCCGCTCCCTGACGGACACCTTCGACCGCGCCGTTGAGGAAGCCGTGGAGATAGCCCGACGCAGCGATTCCCCCCTCCAGGTGAGCCATTTCATGTGCGTCCCCAATCTTGGACGGATGGCCGACCTGGTCTATGCGGCAACCGGCTTGATGGAGGTGATCAACCGCGTCATCCCCCTTCCTGGGGTTCCCAACGGGGTGCTGCTAAGGGCATATGAGGTCGTGGACAGGGCGCTGGACGAAGGCATTGACGTGGGGCTCGACTTCATCCCCTACGTGATGGGCAACACCACGGTGACCCAGCTCTACCCTCCCTGGGCTCTGGAAGGGGGCACCGAGGCCCTCATCAGGCGACTGAGTGACCCGGAGGAGAGAGCGAGGATAAGGCACGACGTGGAAACGGTCACCGCCAGGTGGCCCCACTGGGAACCCGGGTCTTGGGCCTCGAACTACATCAAGTGCCTGGGATGGAAGATGCTCTCCATCCTCTCCGTGGGAAGCGAGAAGAACCGGCACATGGAGGGCAGGCGAGTTGTGGACCTGGCCCGTGAGGCGGGCAAGGACCCCTTCGATTTTCTGGCCGACCTCACCGTCGAGGAGGAGGGCTGCGTGGTCTTTCTCATGGGAATGCCTCCTCGTCCCTGGTCGGAAAAGGTCTTCCTGCGCGGGCAGGAACACTCCCAGCTCTCGGTGGGCGCGGACGTCCTCTTCCCGGAGAAAGGCTCTCCGCCCCAGACCGCCTACGGCACCTTTCCCCGCATCATCCAACACTACGTCAGGGAGCTCGGCCTGTACACCCTGGAGAACGCCGTCCATCGCTGCACCGGCCTCGCCGCCTCTCGTTACGGGCTGGAAGACCGGGGGGTGATCAGGAAAGACGCGGCAGCCGACCTGGTGGTCATGGACTTCGAAAAGGTGCGAGACAATTCGACCTACGACAACCCGCGGCAGTACCCGGAGGGCATCGAGTACGTGGTGATCAACGGAAAGGTGGTCCTGGAGAAGGGGGAGTACAAGGCTGATGCCCTGCCCGGGCAGGTCCTGGCGCGTTGAATGACGGCCCGTGAATCGAGTTCCGGATCGCGGGCGTTTGGGACGGGGTGTGGACTCGGACGTCCTTTATCACCGAGAGCGTGGGCCCCTTTTCCAGGCCTCCTACTCCTTGAACGCCCTGCCGGTTCCCCGGTTCACTCCGCCAGCTCGACCCTGAAGCGGCAAACGGGGTCCCCTTTGGTCAACAACTTGGTGAAACCCGTGGTCCTAAACCTGGGGTTCAGCTCCTCGAGCATGCCGACCAGTGACGCGGCGATCATTATCTCGCAGATGTCCGGTTCCCGCGACCAGATACGGGCCACGGGACAGGTCTTGAGCTCCTTTTCGAAAGCATGCGGCGTGCTCTCCACGTATCCATCCCAGAAATTGGCAAAAGCGTCGTCGATGGTGTCCTGCAGCCTGGGAAGGCCAGTGCAATCCGCGAAGTCCTCGGGCCGTGTGCCGGAAAGGGCCATCCACATGGACGCTCCCTTCTTTCCCTGGCGGTAGAACTCCTCACGCAGCCTTTGCACAAACTCTTCGCCTCCTACCTCCCTGCCCACACGGTACAGGGTCACCACCTGACGCGCCAGCACTTCCGTCCAGTTGCGGTAACGCTTGCCCATCTCCTCCTCGCTCACCGGATACCTCTCGTAATCGGGAACCTCCTTCACCTCGCACACCCCCTCTGCACACCGCGGAAAACGGTTACCTTCGCCTATTTTACCCTCGATCCCAACCCCGTGACGGGATCTCTTCGCTACAGAAAAAGGCGAACCTTCCCCGCCGCCTCGCGCGCCTCGCAGTTCATTTGCCCTCCGTCATGAGGAAGACCCAGAAGGGAAGGGGTTGTGGTTTTTCTGGCGAGCGAGCGTCGGCACGGCGGGGATCCTCTTCCCTTCCCTTTCCGGGGATATTTTCCCCTGGTAAGAACCCTTGTCTTGCTTTATGTTATTTTAATCCCCGGACATCCTCGTCTGGCCGCAATAACCCGGGGGGGCAAACGGAGTCTGAGGATGCAGGCGGTAGGCCACCGACGGCGGCGGTGGTTAGGGCATGCATTCGCGCCGGAGAGGGAGGTAGAAGATGGACAAGTGGAAGGAGATGTACGAATCCAAGCTGACAACCCCGGAGGAGGCGGTCAAGGGCATCGTCTCGGGAGACAAGGTCTTCTGCAGCGGGGCTTCCTCCACTCCCGTGGCCCTGCTGGAGGC
>NZ_JACVJJ010000082.1:0-31449 GCF_015711935.1 Candidatus Solincola tengchongensis | reverse complement strand
CTCTGTGCTCTATCTCATTCTCAAGTTCGAGAACGAGAAGCTCGCTCAGAGGCGGCTTCGGGGGTTCAACAACTTGGTGTCGTCAGAGGAAGGCTAGATCTATGGACACAAATTCCTTGACGCTATCGAATCCTCTTGTTTACATACTCGAGTATGTTAATATTTTTTTTAATATCATCGACCTTGACTGTCAAGCGGAGAACGGAAAAAAAAAGAGCGCCCACCAGGGTGGAGCTACCGCGCATCCCGGTGGTCGTCCCGCAGCTCAATCGGGGGACGGATAGCATAAACGCCCTCCTGGTGGGACGCACAGAAAGCCCGTCGGGGAAGCGGTGGGCATTCCCGCATGGGCGAGGCACCGAGGTACATCGCCTAGAAGGGGAGGCGCTCCGCGACGGCGGCCTCCGCCGGGGAGACCGGACTGCCCGTGCTTAACCCCGCCGCTTTCGCAAGGGAAGGAAGAAGGCGAGGGCGAGGAGCCCACCGGAGGCGGCAAGCCTGATCCGGAAGGCGTCATGACCGATGCCCGCCTCCAGCGGGGAGCGCACGGCGGCGACGGATAAAGGGAGGTAAGCTCAAGCCGTGAAGGAGGGAAAAGGGCTCAGCCGTAGGGAGAGGGGGTTGCGCACCCGCCGGCGCATCTACAAGACGGCCATCGACCTCTTCGCCCGCAAGGGCTACGAGAACGTCAGTGTGGACGAGATCTGCCGCCGGCTGGGGATGACCAAGGGCGCCTTCTACGCCCATTTCCGCTCCAAGGACCAGATCATCCTGGAGGAGTTCATGAACATGGACCGCCACTACGCGGTGGTGGCGGAGAACCTCCCCTCCGAGGCGAGCAGTCTGGAAAAACTGCGCATCTTCAACAGGGAGGCCATCCGGCTCATGTCCGACCTGGGGGTGACCCTCATGAAGGTCCTCTACCACTCGCAGATCGCTCCCCACATGCGGGAGCCGTACCTGGTCAACCCGGGACGGAACCTCTACCGCATAACCGACCAGCTCATCCGGGAGGGGCAGGAGCGGGGGGAGATCCGCTCCGACCTTCCCTCCCAGGAACTGGCCACGGTGCTCATCAACGCCTTCCGCGGCCAGCTCTACCACTGGTGCCTCACGAACGGTTCCTTCGACCTCCGGGAGGCCTGTGAGCAACTCATGGAGCTTATCCTGCGCGGGATCCGGGCCTGATACGTCCCCTCCCGCCGCACCACCGTGCACAGGCCCGCGGTAGCCGACGGATGGGGAGCGGGTCTTGCCGTCATAGCCCCTCCAGGGCTCCGGCCAGGGCCCAGCCACTCGAAAGGAGAGGTAATCGATTAAGCCCTGGCTTCCTGGATCGAGGGTTCAAGGGCGACCGGGCCCCGGGCCGCCAGGGGGAAGCGGTTACCTGTCCACCCTCTCCAGGATGTGTATGCACATGGCCGCCTCGCCGGTGCCGATGAAACCTCCCCCGTTCTCGGACAGGGCGATGCGCACACCTTCCACCTGGCGCCTGCCGGCCTCCCAGCGCAGTTGGGTCACCAGCTCGTGTATCTGGGCGATCCCCGAGGCGCCGATGGGATGACCGCGGCACTCCAGGCCTCCGCTGGTGTTGATGGGCAGCTTGCCCCCCAGTCTGGTGGCGCCGGACTCGGCGAAGGGCCCCCCCTCGCCCTCCCCGCAGAACCCCAGTTCCTCGGTCTGCAGGAGCTCTCCGAAGGCGGTGGCGTCGTGCACCTCGGCAACGTCGATGTCCTCCGGGCCCACGCCGGCCTTCTCGTAGGCTTCCGCGCTGAGGCGCTTGCCGATGAGGTCCATCTCCCCGCCCTCCGGGAGGGTGCCGGAGGTCAGCACGGAGGCCAGTATCTTCACCGGCCGGGCCCCGGTCATGCGCTTCAGCGCCCTCCCCGAGCAGAGGATGGCCGCCGAAGCACCGTCGCCCATGGGGGCGCACATGGCCCGCGTCAGCGGGTAGGCCACCAGCCGGTCGGCCAGCACCTCCTCCACGCTCATGTCCACTTGGTACTGGGCCAGCGGGTTGAGACTGGCATGGTAATGGTTCTTGGCGGCGATGACCGCCAGCTGGCGCTGTGTGGTGCCATATTTTTCCATATGCATGCGGGCGGCCATGGCGTAGATGTCCATGAAGGGGGAACGTCCTCCCCCGCCGCCCTCCGCCTTCACCTCGCCCCGGGCCGCGGCCTCCTCGGCCTTCCTCCGCTCGTCGGCCTGGAAGGCCTCGATGACCGCCCGGATGAACTCCACGTCGGCGTTGGACATGAACATCTCGAACATGGCCTGCTTGTTCTCGGGGTTGTACATCTTCTCCACCCCGATGGCCAGGGCGATGTCGTACTGCCCGGCCTTGATTCCCAGGTAGGCCCCGTGCAGGGCGCTGGTGGCCCCGGCGCAGGCGTTCTCCACGTTCATCACCGGTATACCCTGGATGCCCAGGGGAGTGAGGGCCACCTGTCCCCTGATGCTGTGCTGCCCGTTGACGATGCCCCAGAAGGAATTGGAGAACCAGGCCGCCTGGATGTCCTTCTTCTCCACCGGGCAGTCCTTGAGCAGGACATCGATCACCTCGGCGGTCATCTGCTTGATGCCCTTCTCCGGATACTTGCCGAAGCGGATCATGCCCACGCCTACGATATATACATCGTCCATTCCTGCCTCCCTGCCTCCTTCGCTCTTCTCTCCCCGACGTCGTCGGGCGCCTTTCGTGTCCCCGGGCACAACTCCAAGCCTCGCCCGCATCTCGATTTAAACATACCGGAGTATGCAACTCAAGCCATCCCGACCCCTTTCCTTCTCATGAAAATAAACCTCGAGCCACCCGTTCTCCGCACGAACCGATTCACGTGCCCCCTCCTGCTCCGCAGGGATGAAAAAGCAGTCCGCCCGCCTCCTTCCACCCCGAGGCCACTACCGCAACGGCACGGCATGCCGCTCTTCCGCCGCCCAGGGACATCGAAAAATACAGCCAACCAAGCACCAAAAGCATGCACACCTCCCCCTCATACCGGTTGGTGCCTCCGACCCGGGACTCCCGGTGAAGGGAAGGAGGGTCGGTATTATCCCTCACCCTCTCTCCGTGCAACCGGTAGTCTTGCTCACCTCCCCCGTCCCACTGGGTCCCGGCCGGCTATTCTTCCCCTCCTCCGTCCCTCTGGGCGGAGGGAGGGCTAGAGGGTATCATGCCCCCGGCGATGAGCATATTCTCCATCAACAGCACCTGGTTGCGGTCCTCGAGTCGCAGGGCATCGGCCAGCGAGATTGCGTTGAGGGCGGCGTTGAGGGCGTCCTTGGTCAGGCGCAGTCCGAGCGGCGATTTCTCGAGCATCATGCGTCCGATCTCCCTGGCCTTGGGCAGGAGATCCTCCCGGGGGCACAACTCGTTGACCAGGCCCATGCGATGAGCCTCCTCGGCGCCCACGACCCTACCGGTGAGGAGGAGATCGGCCGCCCGTCCCCATCCCACGATACGCCAGAGCAGGTAGCTGGCTCCCATATCCGCGCCCCCCAGTCCGATGTTGATGTAGGAAGCGCAGAACTTGGCTTCCGGAGCCGCCAGCCGCACGTCTGCGGCCATGGCGAAGCTGAAACCCGCCCCCATGGCTGCCCCGTTCACCGCGGCAATCACCGGCTGGGGGCAAGAGCGCATGAGCTCGATGAGGCCGGAGAAACGCCTCTGCCCCTTCCACAGGTTCTGCCCGCTGACCCCGTCGCCGAGGAACCCGCCTCCGAGGTCAGCGGCCTCCTTGAGGTCCAGCCCGGAGCAGAACCCCTTCTCCCCCTCCCCGGTCAGGACCAGTACCCGGCAGTCCTCGCGGTGCTGCATCTCTTCCCAGAAGCGGTTCAGCTCCTCGAGCATCGTGGAGTTCACCGCGTTGGCCATCTCGGGGCGGTTGAAGGTCAGGATCCCCAGCTCCCCCTCGAGCTCGAAGCGCAGCGTCTCGAATTCCATGGCTCCCTCCCTCTTCCTCCCTCCTGCGTCCCTTTTCCTGTCCCTATGATTCACGCCATCCAATCGGGATCAACGTCGGGCAAGGAAATCCGGCCGGTTCCCCGCCTTCTCGGGTATCGGATTCGCCGCTTTCGGCCATGTCTTCCCGGCAGCAAGAAAAAGGAGATTGGAAGCCCTATCCCGAGCCGGTCCCGCCGCCCCCACAGCCTTTCTCGGCCCTTGACCCGAGGGGAGCGGGAAAACCGAAAGCACAGGCCTTGACCGCGGCGCCGGCTCCGCTCTCAGGCCGGGGCCCTCCCGGGAAGAGCTCATCCCCCGAGGCGCAGGTCAAGGTCTCCCCTCAACTCCATGACCCGGATCCGCGTGCCCCCTTCGCCCTCCTCCACCATCACCGTCTTCACGACCTTGTCCTCCTCCGCCTTGACCCAGGTGGCCTCTTGGTCGCCGCCCTCCAGGGGGATGCCCATCTTTTCCCTGTACCACAGGGTCACGGCCTGGACATGGTCGGGGGTCAGATATTCCGCCTGGTGACTGAGGAGCACCTTGTCGCCCCGAGCGGTGCGCGAGACCAGGGCGCTCCCGGGCACCAGTGCCGCACCTGGATAGAGGGGGATGTCCAGCGGCTCCAACTGGGGGTCGAACTCCCAGACCTCCACCTGGGACTCCCCACCTTCGTCGTGCAGCTTCACCGCGCCGCCCTCGCCGCCCTCCCCTCTCCTCTCCACGCTCACCTGCGGGCCCGCGGCCCCTTCCTCCTTTCTTCCGCAACCGGAAACCGCCGCCATCGCGGCCAGCAGCAACACCGCCGCCAATCTCCACGACCGCCTGCCCAAGGTCCTACCTCCCCCGCCACAGACGTCTTCGATAAAGACCCTTCCGAGGTCAGGCCCTTCCTCCGGCGCGGGGCCGGTCCGCAAGGGTATCTTACCATCCCGCGCCCCATATGGAAGGAAGTGGCGGCGTCGAGCGAGCCCGACTCCCTGCCTTGTCCGCATGCGGGCCGGGCGAAGGCCCTCCCCGGTGTGGGCCTCGATCCCCCGGTATGATAAAGGAAGAGGTTTGCCCCGGGTATCAAATACATCACACCCTTTTCCGATTAAAATAAAGATTGATGTCCGCTGGATCCGGACCGGGTGAAGCGTGGTCGGAAGGCCGAGGCGGATTGTTAGCCTCATTAAAGGACGGGCCATCTTCGGACACCGGATCGGGTCCCTCCGGAAGAGGGTCCTAGACCACGGGGGGAGACCGTGGCAAAGTTCTTGGTGACCGCGCTGGAGGCCGCACTCCTCCTTGCGCTGGCCCTTGCAGTGGCCACCGCCAGGAAGCGAACGCGGGCGCACCTCTACTTCTCCCTCTTCCTCACCACGGTGTCCGTGTGGCTCCTGTCCGGCTTCATCGACCGTCTCTTCGCTCACCCATCCGCTTTCTTCATCACCACCCAGTACCGTTTCGCCTACTCGGCCGCCACCTTCGGGGTGGCCTTCTTCTTCCTCTTCGGGCTGGACTTCTACAGGGGGTTGAGACGGGGCGGGGTGCTGGACCTCTTGATCCTCTCCTCCGCGCTCCTCCTCTTCCTAGCCTCTCTCACCGACCTCATAATCCGCCGCGCCGAGGCGGCGGGGGGCGCCTATCTGGTGCAGTACGGGAGTCTCTACCCCCTTTTCGCAGTGTACTTCGCCTCGCTGGGCGGAGGAGGCCTCTTATGCATCCTCCTCCAGTGGCGCCATTCCCGCGGCATGGACCGCTGGCGCGCGCTCTATATCCTCATCGGCTTCGGCCTCTTCTTCCTCCTGGCCTTCGTCTTCACCATCCTCCTTCCCGGTATCATGACCAGGGACGTGACCTCCGACTACACCTTTCTGGCGGTACTCATACCAGCCGCCTTCACCACCTACGCCATCATGCGCTACCGCCTTCTCGACGTGCGCATCGCCGTCCGCCGCCTGTTCGCTTACCTCTTCTCCCTGACCCTTCTCGGGATACCGTTGCTGGTGTTGTTCTCGCTCCTCCACGGCAGGTGGCCGGAGAACCAGGCCCTGGACGGCGCCGTGTCCTTCATCACCCTGGCCGCGGCCCTTGGGCTGGCGCCTGCGGCACGCGAGGTGGGTTACCGCCTGGCCTCCCGCTTCCTCTTCACCGGCCTCTACGACGAGGTGGAGCTCCTGCACCGCGCCTCGGAGACGCTCTCCACCCCCGACATGCGGACGGGCATCCGCGAAGCCACGCATCTCGTCTGCGAGAAGCTGGGCCTGACGGAGCTCACGGTGGTCATCCCGCGGGAGATATTCACCGGCAAGGCCGACTGGCTGGCGGGGACGCGGCGGGGAGAAGGAGGGCTGGCGACCTTCCACGAGATATCCTACTCCGGCTCGCCCCTCCACCGCCTCATCACCTCGCCCGTGGTCCTGGAGGACATCACCGCCCGGCGAAGCCCTGCTTCCATCGCGGAGAGCATGAAGAAGGCCGGCCTCGTGGCCCTCCTCCCCATACGGGGGAGCCTAGGGGAGGTAGGGGTGCTCCTGGTGGGACATAAGGTGCGGGGTGCGGTGGATCCCGTGGACCTGGAGTTCCTGGGCCGTTTCTGCGAGCGCGCGGGGATCTACATAGAGAACTACCTCCTCTCCAACTACCTCCTCACCCAGCTCGAGGAGGCCCGCAAGGCCCAGCATAAGATCGAGGAGCTGGACAGCTTGAAGACGGACATCATCAACGTCACCTCCCACGAGTTCCGCACCCCGATAACCGTTCTTCAGGGTTACTCCATGGTCCTGAAGGACCGTTTCCCCCAGCTCAGCGAGGAAAAGCGCCGGGAATGCCTGGAGAACATCATCCAATCCTGCCAGCGGCTCACCTCCCTCCTGGACCAGTTCATCACCATCTCCCGTTTCCAGAACAAGGAAGCCCCGGTGTCCAAACAGGTGATCCCAGTGCAGGCCGTCTTCGAGGACCTCAAGAACGAACTGGAGCCGGAGCAGGGTCTGCGCGTCAGGAGCCAGACGCCGCAGGAGCGGGTGATGGTCTCCACGGACCGCTCCTACCTGACCCTCCTTCTGCGGAACATCCTGAGCAACGCCATCCGCTTCAGCCCCCCGGACAGCCCGGTGATACTGCGGGCGGACCTGGAGGACGACCGCGTGCGCATCTCGGTGCGCGATTTCGGGAAGGGCATGGACCCTTCCGAGGTGCGCAACATCTTCAACCCCTTCGACCGCCTGGAGGATGTGGACAAGCACCATTCCGGGGCCGGGCTTGGGCTCTATATCGTGCGCCTCATCGCCGACCTCCTGGAGACGGAGATCGAGGTGGACACGGAGCCGGGGCGGGGAACGGAGTTCTCCTTCCGGCTCCCCGTTTGGAGAGAGGCCACCTGAGCCCCGCGCCTACTCCAGCTCCAGTATGTAGTACACCTGCGCGTCCATCCTCCGCGCGCGGACGGGGATGCCCACCTCCGGGTCGCGGCTCAAACCCTCTATCAACCCGGCTAGAAACTCCTTGGACTGGCAGAAATCGAAGCCGGCGACGCGGTTCCCCTCCCGCATGTAGGAGAGCATGGCCCGGAGCAGGGACTTGACCAGGCCCATCCCCTGCACCGCGGGGTCCACGAATATGGTGGTCACGTAATAGAACCGCCCTTCCTCCACCTCGCGGGGGAAACGTTTCCGGATGTAATCCGGGTTGATGTAGGCCACGGACGCCTTCTCCAGGCTGTTGGTGGCCAGGGCCAGTCCCCTGGGGGTCTCGTCCTCCAGAGCCACGAACTTCAGGTATCCGGGGTCGCGCAGAGCCTCAAGGAAGGAGTCCCGGTGGTAACAGACCTGGTCCTGGTAGGTATCCAGGGAACCGAAGCTCTCACGGTATTTCGTCCACAGGAGGTCCTCCCACCGTTCGGGTACGTCGTCCGTGTAGAGCCGCGTGGTTATTCCCCTGCCTTCCCTCTCCCCGGTGTCCATGTCCCGCTTCCCTCCTTCAAGCCTTCCGCTGCCGCGTGCCGCTTTTGTCGGTGGCCTCGCCCCATACCGTGCTCAACGTGTGCCTCCGCGTCGCCGCACATGAAATGGACATCCGGAGGGGCGAAGCCGTTGAAATCCGTGGCGCAGACGTTGCTGTAGGCCCCGGCGTTGAGGATATACAACCGGTCGCCGCACCTCAGCTCGGGGAGGAGGACCTCCCGCGCCACCACGTCCTCCGAATCGCAGGTGGGGCCGCCCACGTTATAGAGCCTCAAGGGACCTCCACCCTCCGCATACACCTGGTAGGAGAAGCGTTCCTTCTCCTGCACCGCCTCGATCAACCCCTGATAGGCGCCGGCGTCGATATATACCCAGTCCATCCCCTTGCGGCGGGCCCTACCGATGACCGTGGCCACCATGACCGCGGCATCCCCCACCAGAGCCCGCCCCGGTTCCACCAGGATGCGCGGCACCCGCCAGAAATGCCCCTTCAGGGCCAGGTTGATGTGGCTGAGGAAGAGCCCCTTCTCCGGCACCGGGCGCCGGTAGGAGACGGGAATCCCCCCTCCCAGGTTGAGGAACTCGAGCTCTATCCCCTCCCTGGCGGCCCGCTCCCAGACCCGCGCCGCGGCGGCCACGGCCAGCCACCAAGCGTGCGGGTCCAGGCACTGGGAGCCCACGTGGAAGGAGAGTCCCGCCGGCCTCAAACCGTTCTCGCGGGCGGCCCAGATAAGGCGATGGGCATCGTAAAGCGAGGCGCCGAACTTCCCGGAGAGCGGGAACACGCTGGCCCCGATGTCGGGGACGGAGAGCCTGAGGTAAACCCGGCAGCCCGGCGCCCACCGGGCCAGTTTGTCGATCTCCTCCCGGGAATCGAAGGCATATACCTCCACCCCCGCCCTCCAGGCTTTGCCTATATGTTCCTCGGCCTTGATGGGGGCTCCGAAGATTATCCTCTTCGGCTCCACGCCCGCCTTCAGGAGTCCTTCTATCTCCGCCCAGGAGGCGGCCTCGAAACCGGAGCCCCAGTCCCGCAGCAGGCCGAGGATGAAGGGGTGGTCGTTGCACTTCACCGGGTAGAAGACCTCCGCCCCCCTCAGGACGCGCTGGAAACGCAGGTAGTTGTCCATCAGCCTGGAGATGTCGAAGACCAGGAACGGCGTCCTGGCGCGGGCGTATCTCCACTTGACCTGTTCTATGAATAAATGGTCGGCCAGGCCAAGGGCGAGGAAGGAATCGTGACCCCGATAGTGGAGGACTCCGCGGTTACCGCCGCAGCAGGTCCCCGAGAGCGCATCGGGAGCCCTCTCCAAGGTCAAGATCTGGGGGTAGCTGGAACCGTCGTATCCCGCGGTGGGGAACGACTCTCGGCGGGTGTGTCCGGCCGAACCCGGAAAACGCCCATATATCCGGAAGATGAGCTGCGCCATCTCCCTCAGGGAGGGTCTGGATGGATAGCCGGATTCGGGCCTGTACCGGAGCCCTACCTCCCTGATTTCCGCGACACGCGGCGGCGCGGGAGTGGCACCCACGGTCGTCAGCCTTCTCTTCTCCGTCAGCACCTGCGAAAGCATCACGCCCCACCTCCGTCCAGCACCTCGCACCACGGTTCGCGACCGATATAGATTTCCACCTACTGCCAGCACGCTCCTCTGTGAAGCTGTCTCCGCCACAGAGCTCCCTAGGGCAACCCGGCCTCCGGGAGAACTTTACCCCTGGACACGGATCGCCGCCCGGTACCCAGGGCAGCGCTAAGGCCTCAATACCCGGTTTGGTGAGAATGGTTTTGCGGTCTTCATCCATATTATCCCCCGGCACGCAATGAAGCACGACAAGGCCACAAGGCCATCCCTGAAGCGCGAAGGGGGAGACGGCCCATCCCACCATCCTCCGAAGCCCTCCGGCCTTGCGACCCGGAAAGGAGGGGCCGCTTTCCCGGTAATCCACGCCCGCAGCGCTTGCCCGCCCGCGATCTCAGTGGCAGCTCACCGGGCTGAAGCCGGGAATGGCCGAGCTCTTCCGGCCGCGCCGTATGCCCTCCGCCAGGAGGCGCAAGGACAATTCCGGCCCCAGGGTCTCGGCCAGGCCCTCGAGGAGATCCACTCGGGAACGCAGCTTGTACCACACGTGGTGCTTGAAGCGATGCACGGCGGCGAAGTTGCGGGTGAAACGGGAGAACTCCTCCTCCGCTCTTTCAGGCTCCGTGACCGCCATGGCGGCCACCTTTCCGCTCACCAGGGCGCCGGAAATCCCGAACCCCATTAGGGGGTCCATGGCCCCGGAGATCGTGCCGCAGAGTATGAAACCGTTGTGGAAGAGGCGAGGGTTGTCCGGGACGGCCAGGGGCACCACCCCCTTCACGTATTCCCAGTCCTCGTGGTCCGTATCCTCCTCCGCGAGCATGAATTCCCGGTATCGGCGCAGGGCCTCCCCGTCCACGCTCCTCCCGTAGGAGAAGAGGAGGTCGTAATAGAGTCCGTTGCAGAAGGACGCGTAGCCGTATTCGGTGATGCTCTCGTCCAGCCAGATCCAGGCGTAGCCCTCGCGCTCGCTCTCCCCGCGGGACATCCAGCCCTCCCAGACCAGGGAGGGTATTCCCAGATATTGGTAAGCCTCCGGGTTGAGCCCGCAGGCGATGATGGTTCCCTTGGGGAGGGACTCCAATTCCTCCCGCCGCAGAGGCCGCCCGAACTCGAACTCCACCCCCGCCTCCAGGCATCTCCCGTAGAGCAGCGCATCCAGGCCGGAGGGGCGAGAGCTGCGCTCCACGGCATAGGCTCCGGCGGCCGGGAGGGGGACGCGCAGCCGGTGTAGGTAAAGGGATATGGATTCCACCCGGTGAAAGGCGGGGGTTATGTCCATGCCCACATATTCCGAGGTGGCCTGGAGGTCCAGAGGGGTCACGTGGGTGGAGGGGTTGAAGGTCCGCGAACCACCGAAGGAATCCTCCTTCTCGCGCACCACGACCCGGAAGCCCTCCCGGGCCAGGTTCCAGGCGGCCACCATACCGGACATGCCCGCCCCGTAGACGATAACCTCTCCCCTCTTCATCCTTACTCCTCCCTCCGCGCACCGGCTTCGCCCGCTTCATCCACGAAACCGTACCTCAACTCTTCCCCCTCCCGATAGAGAAGCAACACGGTGTCCATGCCCTTCCTCAAACGTCCCTCGCAAGCCCTCCGCAAGGCCGCGAAATCGGCTCTCTCCAGGAACTCGCGCAGGAGCTCGATGCCCGCTTCAGCCTCCACTTCCTCCAGCTCGCCTCGGAGGAATGCCCCCATGAGCCTCTGGTACTCCCGCCTCGCCGCGGTCTCCAGGCAGTGCTCGGCGTCTGCCCCCAGCTCCACAGCGGGGAAAGGTCTCTCCTGCCCCTCTCCCACTCCGCCTCACCTCTCCTCGCGGCAAACCCAAGATGACCCTGCGGAGGCCCTTTAGCCGTAGGCATGCCCTGCGGGCTTCCCCGCCCGGAGGCCCACCCCTCCCCTACCCCGCACCGGGTTTTTTCCACCTCCGCCCCCGCTTTTCCCCGGCCTCCGCGACCTCAGCCACCGGAAGGCCAGGAGTAGCGTCCAGCCGAAGAGGAGTAAGCATCCCGCAAACCAACCTACGATCCCCGCCGCCAACAGGGTATCCAGGTTGAAGGCGCCTCCCGCCACCGTAAGACCTGCGGAGACCGCCAGTGCGGCCACCGCCGCCCAGAAAACCACTCTCAGAGCGACCCCCAACGCGGCTCCCCTCAAGACGGCAAACACTCCCGGTCGGCGGCAGAATCTCAAGGATGATTCTATCCCATTTTGGAGAGGCCGATCGGGAATGGAAATGCCCTTGAGCCAAACCCGGTGTCCTCCTGCAAGGTAGCCGAGACGGGCTGCACATCTCCGAAATCCGCGAGCTTTCGACCATCTTCTCGATATCGCACACCCTGAGGAAGCGCCTGGGGACAAGGGGGGAACGCGCGGGTTGATTGCCCCGTCGAGGCATGGCGATACCAAACGGCGCGGGGGCCAAAAGGCGCCCAAACGCGGAGAGGAAGGGGCCGCCCCTTCCTCTCCTATCTGCGGTCCTCAGTAGGTATTTCGAGGTCGCCGCGGGCTCAGGGGCACGAGCAGCGCGCGACCGCCGGCAGCGCTCCCGCACCCGCCACCAGGATGGTGACGGCGAAACCGGTGGGGCGAAGTGCTCCCACCCCACCGCCGGCGGCGGGCAACAGGGGAAGGATTGTCGGGGGCATCACCACCTCGCCATCTTGGGAAACAATGTCCGGGAAACAGACTCGCCTCTCCTCTCCGGGCACGAGCCAGAAGTACGGATTTACCGGAGTGCTGGCCCTAAACCCTGGGGCACCTTCCCCACGCACACCCTCAGGCTCCGGGCCTCCAAGGACACGCTTTCTCCTTAGGCGGCGACCTCAAACCCCGCTCCGCTCCCTATCCCTCCTCCTGGCCATCTCCTCGTATAGGGGGTTGGGGTGCAGTGAATCGAATCGGTAATAGCCGCGAACCACGTCCAGTCTTAGAAGCTCTGCCGGGACCTCGGCCAGCTGAAGCATCTTGGCGTCTCTCCAGTACTTCTCCAGGTGATAATCGGTGACGTAACCGTAGGAGCCCATGAGCTCCATGGCCCGGTTGGTCACCTCCACCGCCGCGCGGCAGCAATGCGCACGGGCTATAGAAGCCCGGGAGAGGGAGGAATCCGAGGCGCGGTCGGCAAGAACCTCCAGGGAATCGAGGAGCAGGGCGGCGTTGGCGTAAACGTCCCTTCCCGACTGGATGCCCACGGCCATGTCCGCCAGCATCACCGCGCACACAGTGTGTTGCCGGATGGGCTTCCCCGCGGCAATCCTTTCGGAGGTGAAGGCCAGCACCTCCTCGAAGGCGCCCTGGGCGATGCCCACGGCCACGGCGGCGGTCAGAAGGCGCTGGAAGGCCAGCCCCTCGCGCAGGAGAACCGCGTCCTCCCCCGCGCCCGCCGCCCGCCGGGAAAGGGGCACCCGCACGCCGTTCAGGAGTAGGTCGCCGAAGGGGACGGAGAGCAATCCGGTGGTCTCCCTCTTCGTGACCTCCAGCCCATCGGCCGGGGAGTCACAATACACCAGTACCGGCTCCCCGCCTTCCCCTACCTCCCCGGAGAAGGCGGCCACGCAGTATACCCCTGCACGTCCGGCGTTGACGCACCAGGCCTTGTTCCCGGTGAGGAAGAGGCCGTCTCCCCTCTCCTCCACACGCGTCCTCCAGCCGTGTCCCCGCAGGTCCGGGTTGAGCTCATCCCCCAGGGCGGGAGCCTCGAAGAAGGCCGGGCAAGCGGAATAACCGCGCTCCGCCTCCAGGAAACGGGGGGCCAGGCTGGCGAGCACTTCCCCGTTTCCGGCCAGGACCGCCGGCCTCAGGGCCAGGGCGGTGGCCGCCGTGCACACCGCCAGGGAGGCGTCCCCGCGTCCCAGTTCCTCCATGACCAGGCACCAGGGGAGAAAGGAGGCGAGCCCCTCTCCTCCGTGTTCCTCGGGAATGATGGCCCCCGGAAGGCCCAGCTCCCCTAGTCTGGCCAGCAGTGCCCCGAACTTGGAATAGTCACCCGAACGCGCCTCCTGGTCCAGCTCTCGCCGCACGGGTATCACCTCGCGGTCCACGAAATCCCGCACGGACCCCGCGAGCATGCGGTCGGCGGACTTGAGGACGCCCGGCGGAAGACGCTTCTCGCGATCCTCGGCACAGACCTCGTTCAACCTCTCTCACCTCCCTGCAATCCCCGCAAAGGTATCGCCATGCCCCTCTTCCCGTCCCCGCGACCCCTACAGACAAGCGCTCGCTATCGCCGGCCCAGCCCCATACGCCGTGCCCCCGGCCAACGCCGGACCGAGGATTTCATATGCCATTATTTTCCAGATTTCCTCAGGCCCCCGTTCCCTTTCCCCTGAGCAGGTCGTAGGCCTCGTTCCCGTAGAACTGGTCGTAGGGGTAGTACCCCCGGGCCACGTCCAGCTTGCCCAGCTGAACCCCGCCCTCCCAGAGCTGGATGATCTTGTTGTCGCGCCAGTACTTCTCGACGTGGTACGAGGGGTCACCGCCGTAGAGGCCCATGAGCTCCATGGCCCGGTTGGTCACCTCCACGGCCATGTCACAGCAGAACACCTTGGCCACCGTGGAACGGGAGAGCATGTACCGGGAGGTGCGCGGGCCGTAGATCTCCGGGTGGTCGAACATGTAGGCGGCGTTCACGTAGGCGTCCCTTCCCACCTGGATGCCGATGGCCATGTCCGCCAGGATGTTGGCGGCCTCCGTGTGCTGGCGTATGGGCCTCCCGGCCACCTTGTGGTCCCGGGTGAAGGCCAGCACCTCCTCGAAGGCGCCCTGGGCGATGCCCACCGCCCAGGCGGCGCTGAAGAGCCGGGCGAAGATGAGGTTGTCGTGGAGGAGCACGGCGTCCTCGCCGGGGCCCGCCGCCCGGTAGGCCCTGGGAACCCGCACGTTGTCGAAGTAGAAATCGCCCTCCCTGCTGGCACGGAACCCCGCCTTGTCCTCGAAGCGCCCGAAGGAGAAGCCCTCGATGGGCACGGGGACGTAGATGAGGGCGATGCCTTCGTCCCCCAACGAGGGATCCGTGTTGCACACCACGCAGTAGACGTCGGCTATGCCCGAGTTCGTGGGCCATACCTTGGAGCCGTTGATGACCCATTCGTCGCCGTCCAAGACCGCCCGGGTGTGTATCCCCTTCCCCCGCATGTCCACGTTCTCGATGTTGCACCCCCCGGAGGGCTCGGTCATGGCGAAACAGGCCACGTAGAGCTCCCCGCTGGTGAAGCGGGGCCCGAAGTCCTCCAGGAGGGTCCGGTTACCGGCGATGACCGCCGGACGGAAGGCCCAGGCGCCCCCTCCCAGGGCGGCCACGCAGGCCGGTTCCCCTCTGCCGAACTCCTCCAGGATCACGCAGTAAGTGAGGGCGGAGGTGAGGTTCCATCCCCCGTATTCCGGGGGGAGGAAGGCCCCCTGGAATCCCAGCCCCACCAACTTGCGCTGAACCTCCTCCACCAGCGAGAAATCGCCCCGCGTGCTCTCCTCCATCTCCCTCCGGATGGGCCTTATCTCCCGCTCGATGAAGTCCCTCACCAGACCGGCCAGGAAGCGGTCTCCCGGGCCTACCAGCTCGTGCATGAAACGATGCTCCGGGTTCTCGATGCATACGGGTTCCATCCTTCACCCCCTGTCCCTAAGAGCCGAACTCAGGCGGAGACCTCGGTCCCCTCCTCCGGCGACAGGATGTAGGAAACGGTGGAAGGTCCGGCCTCCATCCAGTCGATGCGCGCTCTCCGTCCCTCGACGGCCTGGTAAAATGCCCCAAGCCTGCCGGCCATCAGCAGCTCCTCGTAGGGGTTGTCCACCCAGACCCGCAGGATCCCTCTCGAGGTATATTCCACCTCGCTGGCCAGCCCGTAACCGTACACCGGCAGCTGGGAGAGCATCTCCTGTAGGAGCCGGCCCCTGTCCTCCTCGGCCAGCCCCACCAGACCCAGGTCCTTCAGCATGCGAAGGGTCCTCTCCCTCTCGGCGTCCACGATTATGGGCGCCACCTCCTCCCCCAGCTCCCGGATGACCAGGCGCACGGAATGGGCCTCCCAGTTGATCATGCGGATGTTCCTCCTGCGGTCTATGATGAGACCTTCCTCCTCAATCCACTCAAGGTTCCTGAGCTGGAGGGGAACCCCGCAGCGGGGGCAGAGGTGGTGCCGGAAATCCCCTTCCTTCAGGGGAGGGTAGTCCACTTGTAGGCGTTCGGAGATCTCCGGCTTGGACTCCGTGGCCTCCACCCGCAGGATATAGCCGTCTTCCTTTTCCTTCCAGAAGGCGCGGTAGGGACGCCCCTCCAGGGCCTCGAAGGCCCCCACCACCACGGCGGCCATGAGGTCCAGGTCCCAGGGATTACGGATGAAGGCCTCTCCGAACCGCCCGGGCTTGTAGCGGAGGGTCCGGGAGTGGGCGGTCCCGGTGAGGGAGGCCAGCCGGTGGAAGAAGCACACCGCCCCCCGCTTCAGGGGGAGCACGTGAAGAAAGGCTCTTCGCGCCGGGTTGTCCAGGAGGCCATCGACCACCTCGCGGACGGAATTGCGTTCCGCCTCGTAGAAAATGCGGTTCACCGGGAAGCCGAGACCATCGGAGATGCGCCGCCTTATCTCGGGCAGGAGATCCGCCTCGTAGAAGATCTGGCGGTATTTACGGTTGCCCAGGTTGACCACCGCCCCATTGGGCATCCAGGCGTTGAGGCGCCCGATGATGCTGGGCACGCCGCATATGGGACAGCGCCTGAACCTCATCCTTCCTCCCCACTGGAGAAGAGAAGCCCTAAAGCCTTTTCCACCCTTGCCCATCCGGTCCCGCACCCCCTCCCATAAGAATAAGGATACCCCCGGCTGGCTGGTGTTTAAACGAACTCCGCACCTTGGAGGTCGAGATGAACGGGTGCGGGGAACGGGCTGGCGCCGTGAGGTCCTCGATGAGCTCGAAGGACGCCTCATCGCTTCTCACCGGATACCCCGGCATGGGGCGAGCCTACCGCCAAGGTTTTCCCTTTCCCGAAAGGTAAGCGCCCCGCCTCCCGGCAGGACGGTTGACGTGACCGCGGAAGGTCCTCGGGCCCTGGTTGAGCGCGGCTTCCGTGTGGATCGCGACCTCCCGGCATGGAGGTGATTCGCGATCCTCCCCGGGACTCGATCTCGCCGGAGCGCCGGCTGCCGTCACTCTGTTGATGTGCTTCTCCTTGGGCGCACCGCGTCACGGCCCGGCGCTCCGAGCGGGGCGGGAGAGGATATAAGATGGTGCCCGGGGCGGGAGTCGAACCCGCACGGGATTCCCCGAGGGATTTTAAGTCCCTTGTGTCTACCGGTTCCACCACCCGGGCACCGCAAACGCTGCATGTATCATTCTATCCGCCCCTCTCCCACCCGGAAACCCCGATCTGGACCGGGCGCTTGTAGGGGCAGGCGCACTCCCTTTTCCAGGTCGCTCTGCGAGAAGCGCCCGCGGAGAGTCTCGTTCAGCACCAGCTCGCGATCCCCCTGCACGCGGATGAACCTCAAGAGGACCTCCTGTGGCTCCCAGCCTCCCATCCCCGACAGCAGAAGCTCGACGCGGCCCCCGCCGATGACGCAGCGACGGATGTCGAAGCGGTCCACGGCATATGCGCTCCTCCCCTCGTCGTCAACCAGGACTTGGCCACATGACTGGAATATCCTGGAAAGAGCGTAGACGGCCGTCCCGGGCCCCCAGTCGTTGTGGATGTAACCCGCCGTGGTGCCGTCGAAACCGGAATGGGCGTAATTCTCCTCGATGGCGCCAAGTGCGGAGGGCCGCATGAGGGGATAGGGCTCCTCGCCCAGGTACATGGTGGAAAAGCAGGCGCGCAGGGCGGCGATGGCCCTCACCAGCAGCTCCTCCTCCCCGTTGGCCAGGAAATAATCGGCGAGCAGCGGCGCGGCCAGGCCTTGGCGGGCGTCGTTCCACTCCGCGTCGGTGTTCTGGACACCGAAGCCCCCGAAGAGGTCTATGGACATCACCGGCGGGGACCAGACCTGCTGGTAGGAGAGCAGCCGGTCCAGCACCGTCCGGCCTCTTTCCAGATGTTCCGCGTTCCCGGTGGCCAGGAACAGTTCCAGGAAGGCCCGGGCGGCCCAGATCATGCACATGGTGTTCTCGGGGTGGCACCCGGTGCGCGGGTCGCTCCACCCTATGGGCTTGGTGGAACAGGAGAAGAAGGTCTCGTAGTCCTGCCAGAGGTCGCAGGGCATGACCTCACGAACCAGGAAACCCGCTCCCCGCTCCGCCGCCTCGAGGTATCTCACCTCGCCGCTCAAGCGGGCCAGGAAAGCCAGGAACATCACCGGTGCCGCAGTGGAGGCGCTCTCCATGAGGTCCGGGTGTGGGCGAGGTTCACCGCCCTCGAAGCGCAGCCAGGCGGGGAAGGCTCCCGAAGGGAGCTGGCAGCGGATGAGGGCCTCCCCAAGGCTTCGGCAGGCGTCCATGACCTCCGGCCGGGGGAGGAAGTCCCGGTACCATTCCAGAAGATGGAAACCCGTGGTGGCGGCGTCCGGCAGATGGTACCAGTCCCAGTAGTGAAAACCCCTGCTCCCCTTGACCCATACCTGCCTCTTTCCCAGGAGGAAGAGGATGGCGTGGGGGATGCCCTCCGGCGCGGGAGCGCGCAGGACGAGTTCCAGCGCCGCCTCGCTTTTGCGGAGCCATTCCTGGTCGCCGGTCTCCAGCGCCATCCAGCGTCCCGCGTAGGAGGTCCTGGCCAGGTTGAACCAGCTCTGCATCTGGATGCAGCGGGGCATGGTGGCCGAGAAACGGCGTATCTGCCAGCGCAGGAGGCGCAACCCCGCCCGGCGGTTGACCACGTGGGCGGCCCCGAAGCGCAGTATGGCCGGGTATATGGAGGGGAAGCGGATGAGAAGCCGGCCGGTCAGAGGGCCGGTGCGCACGGGAGGACGCCGGGAATGGACGTTGAAGGTGTACACGCCACCGCACCCGCCCTCGTCGCTAAGCCACTCCCAGTTCTCGTCGTCCAGAAAGAACCAGCGCGTGGCCAGGGCCGCCAGCTCCTGCAGCCCGCGCTCCCTTTCCGCATGCCTTTCCAACCGTGGGCGTCCGAAGCGTTCCCAGAGGAGGGTGTTGGCCATTCGGTGGAGCGCCCTTCCTCCTTCTCGAGAGAGGAGCAGGAAATAGGCCAGCCGTACCTCCTCCCCCGCAAGGAGCAGAAATCCCGGAAAGGCCCTCTCCCGGAAATAGACGTGGCCCTCCACATGGTGAGCGGTTACCGCGTAGGAAAGGGTCCTCCCCTCCAAGGTCATGGCCGCCCGCAGCCCCTGCCTCTGCAGGGTATCCAGGGCCCCGAGATCCGGAACCAGCGCCACGGAGAGACCCTCGCCCCCCAGTATCAGGGCCGGGGAGCGGAAGACTTGGTCCGCGACCACCTGCCCCGCCTCGGGATGCAGGTGGGGAACGAAGCGGTAGGAAACTTCTTCCAGAAGTTCCGATAGGTCCCAGCGGACGCCAAAAGAGGCAAGGAGCATGGTCTTCCGCGTGCGCAGCGAGTGGTCAACCCTAAGAAGCCCCGGTCCGGCACTTTCCCATTCCGTCCTCAGGAGAAAATCGCGCTTCTCCTCGGGATGACCCGGCCCGTTGAAGCGCGCGGTCAAGGCGCAGCGGGCACACTTCCCCTCCAGCCCGCCAAGGGTCAGGTCCAGCCCGCCTTCACCTGGCATCAGTTCCCAGTGGATGCCTTCCCGCAAAGCAGACCCCGCCTCTTCCATGACCAGAGCTTGGGCCAACCTTAAACTCCAAGTGGATGAGAAAGGGGCCTCTCAAGGTGGATGCGGCACCGGACCCGGTCAGACCCCGGCCAGGGACCTCACCGCCTCCACCAGCTCGGAGGGCTGGAAGGGTTTGGTCATGTAGAGGTCGGCACCGAGGGCCATGGCCTTCTCCCGGTCTTCTTTGAGGCTGCGCACGGTGAGGACGAGCACCGGAATATCCCTGGTCTCCTCGTCCTCCTTGAGCATCTTCAATATCTGGAAGCCGTCCACCTCGGGCATCATGATGTCCAGGATGATAACGTCCGGCCTGCGGCTGGTCACCGCTTCCCTGGTCTCCCTTCTCTCCTCGAGGCCCATGATCTGGAACCCCTCGTGCTCGAGAATGGTCTGGAGCAGCTTGTGGATGGCCGGCTCGTCGTCTATAACCAGGACCTTCTTGTCGGGCATAGATCTCTCCTGCTGCAACATATGCTTCAGCCCCCCGCCCCAAGTCTATTCTACAGCCTCCTCCGCCGTCCCGCCACCCTTCCTAACAACCCGGATTCCGCTCCCTTCGCCGGGAAGAAAAAGTCCTGCGATCGCCTTCCGACCCGTAAGGGGTTCGCTCCCCAGTCTCCCTCTCGGACCCTCTGACCCTCCCTCGGTACGGGGGTCTCCTCAAGGACTCGAAGCTTCCCGCACGCCTGCGGTGACGGAGACTGCGGCAGGTACGGCGGGCTACAGGGTTCAGCCGACGGAAAATCGGCCTGTCGGCCGGGATGCAGCGATGCTACTCTGTCCGTCACCGGTGAGGAAAGGAACCGCCGCCTGCGCATCCGACGAAATGTGGTTCCCTCCCATCATTGAGGCCTCACGGGGCGGATAGGGCGGTGGAGCGGCCTTCATCCCCTTTCGTTCAAGATACCTCGTTCCCCTTTCGTTCAGGGCACCTCGTGCCGGCGGCGCGGAGGACCAGCCCGTCCAGGATGTCCTTCTCGCTCACCAGGATGCGCTCCAGCCCGAAACAGGTGGTCACCGCGTTGAGCACCGCGCACCCTCCCACGATGACGTCCGCCCTGTCCTGCTCCAGGCGCATGTAGCGCTTCCTCCCCTCGAGGGGCAGTGAAGCGAGGCGCTGGTATTCCTCCTCCACCTGAGAACGGGTGAGCCAGGTGTGGTGGATGGCCTCGCCGTCGTATTCGGACAGCCCAAGCCGGATACCGGCCAGGGTGGTCACCGTGCCGGCCAGTCCCACCGCCAGGCCGGGCCGGGGATGCCCCATCCCCTCCACCAGAACGGACAGCTCTGCGCGGAGATATTCGTCCATCCTCTGCAGTTCCGCAGGAAGAGGCGGGTCGGAGGAGAGGAACCTCTCCGCCATGCGCACGCAACCAACGTCGATGCTCCGGGCCTCGAGGACGCGCTTTCCCCTGCCCAGGATGAACTCCGTGGAGCCTCCGCCGATGTCCACCACCAGGATGAGCCCGAAGGACTCCGGGGGCTTTCCCAGGTCGTAGGTGGCCCCCAGATAGGAGAGGACGGCTTCCTCCTCGCCGCTGATGACACGGGGGCGGACACCCAGGACCTCCTCCGCCCGCTCCAGGAAATGGGCCGCGTTGGAGGCGTCCCGGGCCGCGCTGGTGGCCGCCGCCTCCACGGCCCTGACCCCCTCCGCGCCCAGCAGCTCGCGGTACTCCCGGAGTACGCGCAGCGTGCGCTCCTCGGCCTCCGGGTCCAGGCGACCTTCCCTGTCCACCCCCCGGCCCAGGCGGGTGATCACCATGCGGCGGTGCAGGGTGCGCAGGAGAGGGCCACCCTCTCCCCCCTCCACCTCGGCCACCAGAAGCCGTACCGAGTTGGTGCCTATGTCCACCGCCGCCGCCTTCATCTTCCCCTCCCCAGAAAGGGCTCGCAATCCCCGGGGCACCGCAGTTCCTGGAGGTTCTCAATCTCCCGGAACACCTCCGCGCCCACCGGGTTCTCCCCTCCCGCCAGGTAATGGGCGAGATGGGCGTGCAGGCATTTCAACCCTCCGGCAACGGTGCCGCCTATCCCCGTGCGGGAGGAGAAGAACCCCCGCACCTCCTCCCCGCGGCCCATGCGCTCCGCCCATTCTTCGCGCAGGCCCCGGTATTCCTCCTCCGCACCGCGCAGGGCGGAGGCAAAGGCCTCATCGGCGCGCAGGAGCCGTCGCAGCCTCTCCCTGAGGTCTCCGCTCTCCAGCCGTGAGACCTCCTTCTGCAGGAGGGGGCAGGAGAGCCAGAATAGGGTGGGAAAGGGGGTGCCGTCGTCCAGAATAGGAGAGGTGGCGATGACCTGCACTTTCCCGTGCGGGCAGCGCGAGGCCACCCGCACCTCGCCCCGTAACTGGCGCCCCAGCTGCCGTTCCGCCACGCGGCGGTCCTCCTCGCTCAGGGCGCCTCGCTCAAGGATGTCCTCCAGTTTCACTCTTCCCCGCGCGCGGCCATGAAGATCTTGAAGTCCGCAACCGCCAGGTCCTCGCCCCTCTGATTCTTCACCACCTGGCGGAAGGAGACCACCCCGCCCGCATCTCCCTTGTCCCTCTTCTCCGTGACCTCGGCCTCCACGTGGATGGTATCCCCTATCTTGGTAGGGGCCACGAAGCGCACGCGGTCCATCCCGTAGAAGGCCACGATGGCCCACTCCGTGAGGGGCATGAGGCCGCTCGCCGCGGAGAGCACCAGCATGCCGTGGGCGATCCTCTCCCCGAAGGGGCTGCGGGCCGCGTACTCCCGGTCCACGTGCAGGGGGTACCAGTCCCCGCTGAAGGCGGCGAACATCACGATGTCCGCCTCGGTTATGGTCCTTCCCCTGCTCACGAACCTCTCCCCCACCTGAAAATCCTGGTAATAGCGCATGCCTCCACTCCTTTCGCTCTCCCCCGCCACACGCTTCCAGCCAGAGTATAACCCAGGATGGGCCTTTACGGCGGTCGGAAAACGCCATCAATGGCAGTGTGAGGTGCCGCCCCAGGCATACCCGGCATGGGTTGAGCAAGAGTGAGACGACTCACATCTTCAAACCCTCTGTGGACATAAGGTCATCGGCTCGTGTGCTGGCCCCAGCGCTCGGTCGTGAGTTGCCCTTAGATTCCATCTCCGAACCCTCCAAGCTCATTCGAACCTTTCCCGTCGAGCCACGTGCGCGGGTTGACCGCCATCCCCGCCCGCGTTATCTTAACCTTGGTGTAAATGTTAAGTTGTGATTAATAGTCGGCAAAGAAAGGAGAGGGAGATGACGGTAGGGCTCTTTTTCACCGAGGAACACGAGATGCTGCGCAAGAGCATCCGGGAGTTCGCCGAGAAGGAGCTGGCCCCCCACGCCGAGGAGTGGGAGGAACAGGGGAGCTTCCCGGACTGGGTGTTCACGCGCATGGGCGAGCTCGGCTACCTGGGACTGCACTACCCGGAGGAATACGGCGGGGGCGGTGGGGACTATTTCTGCAACATAGTCCTGGCCGAGGAGCTGGCCCGCTCCGGGAGCGGCAGCGTGAACATGGCCGTGGCCGTGCAGGTGGGGATGGCCACCCCGCCCATCCTCGCCTTCGGCACCGAGGAACAGAAGCAGAAGTACCTGGTGCCGGCCATCAAGGGAGAGAAGATCGCCTGTCTGGGGATAACCGAGCCCAACGCCGGCTCCGACGTGGCCAGCATACAGACCTACGCGGAGAAGGTCCCCGGCGGGTGGAAGGTCAACGGGAACAAGATCTTCATCACCAACGGCGCCCGCGCCCACTTCATGACCCTCCTGGCGCGCACGGAGAAAACCAAAGGTTACAAGGGCATGAGCGTCTTCCTGGTGGACACGGACACCCCCGGCTTCGTGGTCAACCGCAAGCTGGACAAGGTGGGCATGCGGGCCTCGGACACGGCGGAGATCTTCTTCGAGGACATGTTCATACCCGAGGACGCACTGCTTGGCGAGGAGGGGCGCGGTTTCTACAACATCATGTGGGAGCTGCAGGGGGAGCGGCTCATCGGGGCGGCGGCGGCCATCGGGGGGGCGCGACTGACCCTGGAGAGCGTCATCGAGTACACCAAGGAGAGGGTGCAGTTCGGGAAACCCATCTGCAAGAACCAGGCCATCGCCCACCGCATCGCCGACCTGGCCACCAAGATCGAGGCCGCCCAGTCCCTGGTCTACATCTGCGCCTGGAAGTACGATCACGGGGAGTACCCGGTCAAGGAGATCTCCATGGCCAAGCTGATGGCCGCCCAGGTGGCCTTCGAGGTGGCCGATGAGGCCCTGCAGTTCATGGGCGGCTACGGCTATATGATGGAATACCCCGTGCAGCGGGCCTGGAGGGATGCGCGCCTGGGGCGCATCGGCGGCGGGACCGACGAGATCATGCGGGAGATCATCGCCACCACCCTGGGGCTGTACGCCTGAGGGCAGAGGGCTCTCCCGAAACCCCGCGACCGCGGGTCCCCTTTTCCAGTGTGCGGAAAGCCGGCGGGATGTCGACCTCAAGGCGCGAGGCCGCCCAGGCACAGGGAGTCTGTCGGGAGCGGGCACGAACGGCGGGGGGCTCCGGTAACCGGCGTACTCCATCCCCCGGCGTGGAAAACCCGCGCGCCGCTTCGGGAAGTGGAGAAAGGGCGCGGTATCCCGCGCCCTCTTTATCGCTCATGGGGATTCGGGGGACAGCCCTCCTCCTTCCTATCCGGCAGCGGGCCGGCCTTCAAGCCTCCCGGCCATGCGGGCGCTCACCGGAGAAGCCATCGGCAGGCATCGGGCTTTCCGGCCCGCCTTCCGTTCAGGGAAGCCAGACCACGGCCTCGCCGCCCTTGAGGACATCGCTCCCGTCTTCCTTCTCCGCCCATACGTCGAGGACCACCAGGTTGCCCTCCAGCTTCTCGCGCACCCGTCCCTTAAAGATGACCTTGTCCCCAGGGATGACCATGCCCCGGAACTGGCAGGAGAGCTTCTTGAGGTAACCGGGATCCCCTATCCAGTCCATGACCGTCTTTCCCAACAGGGCCATGTTGAAGAGGCCGTGGGCGATGACGTCGGGAAGCATGGCCACTTCCTTGGCGAAGTAGGGGTTGGTGTGGATGGGGTTGAAGTCGCCGCTAGCCCCGGCGTAGACGATGGCGTCCATGCGGTCGAACTGATGGGAAAAACTGGGAATCTCCTGTCCCACCTGAACATCGTCGTATCTGAGGTTGCAGAGCTCGATCATTGCGCCCCACCTCCCCTGACGATGAAGGTGGCCCGGGCCCGGCACACCAGTTCCCCGTCCTGGTTGCGGGCCTCTCCCTCGTAGACGATGAAGTCCAGGTTGCCCTTCTCGTAGATGTCCGCCACCTTGCCCGTCTCGGTGATGACGTCATTGGGCTTGACCACCGTGAACCACTCGAACTCCTGGGCTCCGTGCACCAGCATGGCCAGGTTTAGCTTGATCTCCTGGTCCAGGAGCATCATCCCCGCGCCGCGCAAAGCGTACACGGCAGCGAAGTTGGGCATGGCGATGATGTCCCCGTACTTGGTCTGTTTGGCGAACTCCTCGTCGTGGAAGATGGGCCGGTGGTCCTTGGCGGCGGCGGCGTACTCGCGCATCTTCTCCCTGCCGATCTCGTACTTGATGGGCCCGTAGGTCTTGCCTATCCACTTGTGGTCGATCATAGGCTTACCTCCCTCTTCTCTCTCCCTCCCCGTACGTCGCCCTTGGGGTCCACCCGCGGTCATAGCAGGCGGAGCAAGAAGATTTTAACATACAAGAGGAGAAGGGCTCGCCCCGGACAAAGAGAAAGGCCCCGCACCTCCAAGACAGGTATGGGGCCTTTCCCGCTCGCCCGGGTCCCCACGCGCCAGACGCGCCGCGGAGATCCCCTTCTCCATGGACACGGGACCGCGTATCTGGTCCCCCGTCCTTGTACCACGTCATCCCGCTTCGTCAGCGCGCCCGGCTTCCGGGGTCCACGGGCCATATCTCGCTCTCGTCCACGTAGTGCGGCTACATGGTGCAACTGCGGTCCTGGGTACGCAGGCGGTCCTGCCGCATGTCGCAGTCGCCCTTCCGGGCGGCTTCCGCATTCGCACGTCCCGCCTGGGAGAACCCGGCTCCATTCCCGGCACCCGCATCATCCGGAGCGCCGTTGCGGTACATGCGGCACTCCCCGGCCTGGCAGGGGCATTCGTCGGCGGAGCCCTCGCTCTCCATACGCTCCCGCCTCTGCTCCATGAGCTGCTGACACTCTCCGGGGCACTCCCCGCTCATCTCCTGGTGGCAGTGCTCGGCGCGTATGCGTTCGCTCTCACCCTCGTTCCGGGTGGTCAGGCCTCCCGCCTCGCCCGTCCTCGTCCCGGAGAGCACACCGGACTTCGTCAGCCCTTCGGCGCATCCGGCACCCTTGCCGCCCGCTGCCGTTGAGGCCGCGACGGCCACCCCGGCGGCCACCATGAGCGCGACCGCCGTCAGGGCGAGGATGATAAACTTCTTTCCTTTCACTTCCTCACCTCCTTTCCTCTGCCTCTCAATCCCTAATACGCCCTCCGGGGCGCGGATGTACGGTTACTACGCAAGAGCTTTGAACCTTCCGGCTTGATGAGGAAGGAAGGTTCTCTTGAGCTCGCTGGGTATCATGCGGTCCCGCCTTCGGAATCCGCCTATCGTGAAGAGGAAAGAGGTCGCGCCTACCATCATCTTGACGTCGGTGAAAAAGGGGCTCTGGGGCGCCGGGCATGACCCGGACCGGCTATCGGGGATGGAAGGCCTCGCCCCCTCCCATCCGTTGGCGCCGTCGGTCACCGTCCAAGCATGGGATGGAGATGCGCCCTGAGAGCCGTTCGTCGATCTTGCAGAGCAGAGGGGAATCAGGGGACGGAAGCCGTTCACCGTATATAATGCGCGTGAAAGGCGTATTCATTTACGGAGAAGGAAGAACCCCTTGGAGTCCCTGGAAGAGCTGGCACGCAGGACGGCGGAGGGAGACCTGGAGGCCTTTGGGGCCATTTACCGCACGCTCCTGGACCCGCTTTACGGGTACTTCTTCTGGAACCTCTCCTCGGGCGCAGAGGCGGAGGACCTCACCGAGGAGGTCTTCCTGAGGTGCCTGGTGCACATCGGGAAGTACGACCCCGGAAAGGCGCCCTTCCGGGCCTGGGTCTTCCGCATAGCCCGCAACCTGCTGGTGGACCACCTGAGGAGGTCGGCAAGGCGGGAGGCTAAAAAGGCCCGGGAGATGGAGGGTCACGAAGAAACTCCACCCGGGGAAGACCTCGAGGAGGAGGAGAGGCGGCGGGCGGTGCGCGAGGCGCTGCGGGAACTGCCCCCCACGCAGAGGCAGGTGGTGATCATGAAGTACTTCACCGGGATGAACAACGCCGAGGTCGCCTCCGCCCTGGGTAAGAGCGAGGGTGCAGTCAATGCCATCCAGCACCGCGCCCTGCGCAAGCTGGGCGACGTTCTGGTTCGGCGGGGATGGGGAGAATGAAGGCGGGAACGAGAACGGAGATGACGGCGGAAAGGAGAGCGACGGCGGAAAGGAGCTTATGTCCCAACGCCGTGCACCCGACGCCGCCCGCGGCGTCCGGTAAGAGAGGGCGGTCCGGAAGCCCGGCCCACCCTCGATGAGGCGAACCAAAGGGGAGAGGAAGGGCCCATGTTCGAAAGGAGGAGGGAGAGAGCGAGGGCGGCCGAGGAGTTCCTGCGCGGGACGCAAACTCCTCGCGCTCCACAGCCCCTGCGCGACTTCGGGCTGCAGAGGATCGTGGCCCGCGCCACCACGGCCGGCGAAGCGGCGAAGGAGAGGAGATATCTCCGCCATCCGGCCCGCCTGCGCCGTGCCGTGCTCATACCCGCGTTCACCCTCCTGGTGATGACCGTGGGCACCTTCGGCCTGTACGCGGCATCCGCTGGGGCCCTCCCGGGATCCCCGCTCTACGGGAGCAAGATATTCTTCGAGAGGGCCCGTCTGGCTTTTACCCCCTCTCTCCCCTCGGACGCCGGCTTGGAGATGGAATATTGCCAACGGCGGATGCGAGAGCTGCAGGAGATGCTGCGCGGCGGCGGTCCCCGCGACTGGGAACGCTGGCTCAAGGAGTACCGCCGCAACCTCTCCCGGGCGGATTCCCTACTGGAATCCATTCCCGAGGCGGAATCCCGTTCCCTTTCCCTCCGGTTCGAGAGCACCTTGAGCGAACAGTTAAGTTTCATGGAGGAGACGCTCGCCGCCGGAGCCCCGGATGAGATCCTGCCCTTCCTCGAGGAGGCCTACATGGAATGCCACGGGAGGATGATGCGCGCGCGTGCCCGCTGCGGCATGGAGGGAGGAGGCGGATCCAGGGAGCAGGAGGGCGAGCCCGGAGGACCAGGGGGAGGAGGCACGGGTTACCCACAGCGACAGGAATACCCTTCCAGCCAGGGTGGATGCACGGAGTCTCCCGATTCCGGTTGTTCTTGGTCCAATCACCCCACCGTACCCGAAGGCGAACCGGACCGTGTTGACGCTTCGCCTCAGGAAGCGGAAGGCACCATGTCCGGCGACACGGCGAATAGGGTAGGATGCGGACCCACCGGCGTGGAGGAGGGAGACCAGGAAAGCACTCACGGACCGTCCCCGGGAGGCACGTCGGGATGTGAACCACGGGAAGGGATGCGAGCTGCCGGAAGACCCGGGGTTATATCAGGCTAAAAGGATGGCTTGGACGAAACAGCACACACTCCCCTACGTGACGCGTGTGCTCCAAAAGCCGCCCGGGCGAACTCTACCCCAAGTGTCAAAAGGAGCCCTTTGGAAAATACCGGTAATGGCCCACCTCCGAACGGGCAATGATCCGGTCATCCGCTAACTCCCTGCAATCCGGCGCGCCGATGACATCCACGACCGCCTGCAACGCATTTCATAAATCGAAAAAGGACTGGAGGGGCGTTGTTGGGGGATTGGAGGAACGAGGGCCCTAAACCTTCACGGTCAGGGTAATGTGATGTCGTGCGGCTCTCTTCCCGGCTCAAGGCGAAGCGGCCTGGTTCCCTTTATCTCCCTCTTCTTCGATGCCCACCTCGCCCTCCACGGCCCCCTCCTTATCGTCGAGGACCACGAGGGGTATCTCGCCGGGCTTGACGTATCCCATGCGTCGGGCCTCTCCCTCCACGTAGCGCTCGCTGGAGGCGAAGTCCCGACGCTCCTCGAGCCCACGGGTGAGAGCCCGCTCCTCAGCCAGCCGGGCCTCGGTGCTGGCCAGCTCCCTCCTGCTCTCCAGGTACCGGACTACGGGGCGATAGAGAACGGCGGACGCCAGGGCCAGGACCAGGATGAGCCCGACAAGGGCTACCGCGCGCCGTCTCCTTGTGCGACGGCCCCTCCCTTCCCTGCGGGCGCCATGGGCCTTTCTTTCCCCGCCGCTCTCAGGGCCCACAGCCTTCCCTCCCCTCACCACCGCCAGGTCGCGTCTTGCCCCGCTCCGCATCTCTCTCCTCACGGCACCGGAGCTTTTCTCCCCATCCCTTCGCAAGGGCTTTCCCGATGAAACGTGGTGCGCGGACACGTGTCCGACGGCAGGGGGGGTTGCCTCCCTCTTCCGTGGCGGCGTCCTGGAGCTTAATCGGCGCAGGAGCAGAACCATCAAGGGATGGAGGGCCGCCTCCCCTCGTCTCCTCCCCGGGCCTTCCTCCCCTGCATAAGAGGACTTCTCTCTACGTGTGCCGGAAGCCGTCCGCTCCACGTATCCGGCGGTCATGCGGGGCAGTCGTTTCTCCCGCAGGTCCCTCCCCTCGCGGACCCCGCCGTCACGCCGCCGGGAAGGCCGGATGGCGCTCTCCCTCCGGGTCGTCTCTCCCCCCATCTCTCTCCTTCTCATCTCTTTACAATAAATGAAAATCTGAACTCTACTAACATTCTATATCAATCAAATAAAATTACAACTCTAATTTACAGTTGTTATACCAATCGGAGGAGAGAATCCTGCGACAAGGGAAGGGGTGAAGTCCTTTTCAACCTCCATGGTAAAGGACAACCGATATGACCTGCCCGCGATCGCCAAGAGGCATGCATAAAGCCCGCTCCGTCCTTCTGCGAGCGGATGGCTCTTGTTTCGCAAGCCAGGGAAAACACGAGCTTGGTCCTCCGGCCGGTTGACGGTGGGCGGTTTCAGGGCCAGGGCAGCTCTTCCATGGAGGTGGTCCCGCCCCCGGCACCCCGGTTTCCGTGGCGGGACCCGGTGTCTCCTCGGAGAGGGGGCCGCCTCAAGCGGGCGGCCCGTCCTCCGTCCAAGTGAGTTTTTCCTGCAGGCGGCGCAACCTCTCCTTCTTCGCCTCGTCTATGCGCTGGTAGGCGAAGTCCTTCTCCTCGGTGTAGAAGCCGGTGTCCGCCGCACACTTGGGGTCGAGGGCCTCGGATATCCTCCTCTGCCAGCGGTTGAAGTGCCCGGCCAGGGGACTCATCACCTTGCGCACCGGGGGTATGAAGACGGAGAGGGGGGTCATGCACTGCTCGATGGCGTTGAGGGTGGAGGTGAACTCGATGGGGTTCAGGTTCTCCAGGCTCACCGGGTTGTCCACGCGGTAGGCATAGGTTATCTCGCAGTGCGCCCAGGTGTTGTTCTCGTAGGGCACGAAGTAGGGGTTGTCCCCCTCGTCGTCCATGATGGCCCCTTTCTCGATGAACTCCTTCTTGGCCTCGGAGATGACGTCCACCCACTTCATCTGGGTATCCAGGGCCTCGTTCCCGTCCAGGCAGGTCCCGAAGATACCACCGGGGCGGAAGGCCAGGGGTATGATGCTCACCCGGAGGAAGTTGAGGGGCATGAAGCGCCCCATGGGCCCCAGGCGGCGGAAGTCCAGGAGTATGCCGCGATGGCGCTCCACGATCTCCTTGAGCACCGCCTCCTGGAATTCCGTCTCCTCCAGGGAATGGCCGGCGAGCACGAAGGTGAGGGGATACTTGAGGGTCCGGGTGAGGAAGGGTCTGAGGGCCTTGGTCTCCAGCAGTTTGAACCCCGAATGGGGCATCATCAGGGCCACGTAGGCCACGGTGGCTATGCGCACCGCGGCGTACCCGATCTCCGACTCCCCTATCTCGTAGAGCGCGTCGGCGAACTCCCTCGGTCCGGGAAAGACCAGGAGGAAGAAACGGAGGTTGGGAGGGACTTCCACCTGGGAATCGAGGACCAGGCCCTCCGCCTCCATGCGCTGCGGGCCTGGCCAGTTGTAGAGCTTCACGGCACACTTGGTAAATATTCCCAAACCGGATAGGGCTCCCAAGGCCCCGCGCATGACGCCGCGCAGGGAGGGGCCGGGCCCATCTCCCGAGAACCATCCCAGGCCGGAGCCCGGGGTTCCCAGCCTCAGGATCTCCCCGTCGGGAAGCACCCATTCCACCCCCAGAACGTTGCGGGCGCTGTAGCTCATGTAGATGCAGTCGTGCCCCACCCCGCTCATGGAGGTGGCGCTGGCCAAGGGAGAGCAGGAGGGGCCGGCGCCGATGATGTGCGTGTTCAGGCCCCGCTTCATGGCCTCCGCCTGCAGTTGGGCCCCGCAGACGTAGGGTTCGATCACCGCGTACATGTTCTTCTCGTCGATCTCCAGTATGCGGTCCATGCGCCGGAGGTCCACCTGGACCACGCCCTCGGTGCTCGGCCCGCCGACGGCGCCCCATCCCGTGGACAGGGCTTTGAACTTCAGGCCGTGGCGGTTGCAGGCCCTCACCACTTCCTGGACCTCCTCGGCGCTCCCTGGAAGGACCGCTGCCACCGGCCTCCTTATCCACAACTCGGGGTCGTCGTTTAGGAACGGCTGCCAGGCGTAACCGTCGAGCACCGCGGGTTCCCGGGACACGTTCTCCGGCCCGACGATGTCTTCCAGTTCTTGGTAGGCCTCCTCGGAGATCACGGCTCACCTCCCACCATTCGGCGTCCCGCCTATCCGGTTCTCACGGAACCCTGGAAAGTGTTTCCTCCAAAAGGTAGCACAGCCGACCGGCGAGGATAATGATAAGGCAGGATGCCGCGGGGCGCAAAACCGGACGTGTCGGATCCCTCCTCTCCGCTTCCGCCCGGAGAAACGCCGTTCACCCGACCCGCACCGACCGTGCATGAGGGCCGGTTCGCCCCTGGGAAGCGCTATCTCGATATGCGCCCCTTGGGGAAGGAAACGGAGGAAGAGAGGCCGGAGCGGGTTCGTGTCGATAGCGTCAAGGAATTTGTGTCCATAGATCTAGCCTTCCTCTGACGACACCAAGTTGTTGAACCCCCGAAGCCGCCTCTGAGCGAGCTTCTCGTTCTCGAACTTGAGAATGAGATAGAGCACAGAG
>NZ_JACVJJ010000081.1:0-33538 GCF_015711935.1 Candidatus Solincola tengchongensis | reverse complement strand
GGCCATGGCCTCCCTCAGAAAGGAGGTGAGGAGGAATCCCGAAGCCTGGCTCGAAAAGCACATGCCGCTTCTTGAGACAAGGAGCGGAGACCCCTGGGTGAAGGACGTCCTCAAGGCGCTTGCGGGACATGAGAGGATAGCGTGTTGAGGTTTTGTCGGGATGGGGTGCCTACTTTTTGTAGACAGCAACGAAGGGGCTCTTCGGTTTGACGAAAGGCTTCACCGGCCATATACTTAGATGGAAGGCTGGAAAGGACGGGGCGAAAGGCTTCGGAGTAGCGAGTCGAGGGGAGGTCAAGCCATGATCATCGACAGCCACGTGCATCTGGTGGGTGAGGGCTGGATAGACCGCAGCTTCTTCATCGGCATGGCCCGGGTGGCCACCATCCCCGTGGGCCGGGCCACGGGTGAATACCCCGATCCGGGGACCCTGGTGGACAACCTTATGCCCGTGCTCTCCGACACCACCGGCGAGAAGACGGTGGCCGCCATGGACGCCGCCGGGGTGGACAAGGCCTGCATCTTCGCCGTGGACTACGGCCTATTGGCCGGCGAGCCCGCGGTATCCATCGAGGACCAGAACCGCATGATCGCCGAGGCTGCCAGACGCTTTCCCGACCGCCTCATCCCCTTCTTCACCGTCGATCCCCGCCGCCCGGGGGCCCTGGACCTCTTCAGGCGCGGCGTGGAGGAATGGGGCATGAAGGGCTTAAAGCTCCACCCCACCTCGGGTTATTTTCCACATGACCCTGTGGTCTATCCCTTCTACGAGAAATGCGTGGAGTACGGCATCCCGGTACTCTTCCATACCGGGAGCCAGCCGGCGCCCATGAAGTTCCGCTTCGCCCAGCCCATCCACGTGGACGACGTGGCCGCCGACTTCCCCGACCTGCCCATCATCATGGCCCACGTGGCCCACCAGCTCTGGGAGGAGGCCCTCATGGTGGCGGGCATCAAGACCAACGTCTATTTCGACTTCTCCGGTTGGCAGATCATCTTCAACAGTCATCCGGAGAAGTTCTATCGCATGTTGCGCACCGTCCTGGACGAGATAGGCCCCTGGAGGGTCTTCTTCGGCACCGACGGCCCCTATCTCAACGTCCTCTGCCCCTGGGACCGCTGGGTAAAGGCGGTGACCGAGCCCGACCTGAGTCCCTGTCCCGAGGTCTCCTTCACCCCGGAGGAAATCGACATCATCATGGGCAGGGCCTTCGCCCGCCTGCTCAAGCTGGAGTGACCGCCTCGGGCTCCGCTTCCTCCTCCCACTCGGCGCGGGGCTGGGGCTTACCCCTGGCAAGGGCGCGAGGGGCAGGGCCTTCGCCCGCCTGCTCAAGCTGGAGTGACCGCCTCGGGCTCCGCTTCCTCCTCCCACTCGGCGCGGGGCTGGGGCTTACCCCTGGCAAGGGCGCGAGGGGCAGGGCCTTCGCCCGCCTGCTCAAGCTGGAGTGACCGCCTCGGGCTCCGCTTCCTCCTCCCACTCGGCGCGGGGCTGGGGCTTACCCCTGGTGATGAGGGTGATGACGGAGGGCAGGACCAATAGGCTGGCCGCCAGGGAGACGGCCAGGGAGACGGCGGTGATCAGCCCGAAACGGCGTATGGGAGCCATCTTGGAAAGCGAGATGATGAGGAAGGCGCCCCCGGTGGAGACCACACTGGCCAGTAGTGGTTTGCCCACCCGGACCACGGAGATGTCCAGGGCCTCGGCCACGCTCACCTCGTGAGGGGAATACTCCTCGAGGAAGCGGTGGGTGACGTGGATGCCGTAGTCGATTCCCATCCCGATGATCATGGAGGCCACCAGGACGGTCATCATGTCCAGGGTCCAACCCATGAGGGCCAGGAAGCCCAACTCCGCCGCCACCCCGGCGATGAGCACGGTGAGGGTGGCAAGCCCGTAAGTCAGGGAACGGAAGATGACCACCAGCACCAAGCCGGAGAGCAGCAAGGCGAGGATGGCGGTGCGGATCTGCGTGGGCACCAGGTTGCCGAGCATGGCCACGGTCATGGGGGTTATCCCGCCCAGCCGGTAACCCACATCCAGGGCACCGAAACACTTCTCCGCGGCCTCGCGCAGCACGCGGTCCTTCTCCATCATCTCGCGGTTATCCCTGGCCCCCTCGCTGAAGATGCTTATCAGGGCAGCGCGGTGATCGGCGGATATGAGGTTGCCCTCCTGGGGACCGAAGAGCCGGGCGATGGAGGCGAGGTCCTCCTCCGCCTCCTCTGGCGTCGCCGGAAGGGCGGCCGCCGATTCCGCCCCGGGCTCCACCTTCCCCATCTCCGTGCGGAAGTCCTGGATCAGCTCGGCGATGCTCGAACTCCCGTTAGGGGTGAAATATGGGGTGGAGGCTACCTCCTCCTGGAAGCGCCGCATGGCCAGAAGGACCTGGGGGTCGAGAACGTCGCCGGTGATCAGCAGCACGTCCTGCTGCATGCCCCCGAAGACGCGCTCCTGACGGTACTGAGCCTGGAGAGAGGATATGTCCTGGGGGGCCAGGGCTCGGAGGTCCGGGGTGGTGGTGAGGCGGAAGGTGCCCAGCACGCAGGCCAGGACGAGCAGTACGTAGATGGCCACCACGGCCCGCGGCCGGTCCTGGGAGATGCCGGAGATCCTCTCCATGAGGCGGTCATAACGCGAAGTCCCCCCGGCGGCGAAGATGGCCACCCCACGCGGCACCCTGGAGCTCCCCCGCCGCAACCTGCGGTTCTCCCGCAGGACCATGAGGGCGGGAAGGAGGGTCACGCTGAGCACGAAACACACCGCTATCCCCGCCGCGCCCATGAAACCGAACTGCTGCAAAGCGTCGAAGTCCGAGAAGCCGAAGGAGGCGAAGCCGAAGAAGGTCGTGATGCAGGCCAGGAAGATGGCCACCCCCACGGTGACCACCGCCCGGTAGGCGGCCTCCCTCTGGTCCCTGCGGATGCCGAACTCCTCGTAGAAGCGGCTCATCATATAGACCAGGTTTCCCAGGCTGATGCCCAGGACAAGCGGACCGAGCACGGCGGAGACCATGGTGTAGGGTATGTGCAGCCAGCCCATCAGCCCGTATATCCACACCGCGGAGACCACGATGACCAGGAGGGGAAGGAAGATGTCCGTCAGCCGTTGGAAGGTGAGGTAGAGGAGGGCCATGAGCACCAGCACGGCTATCAGGGCCAGGAGCCAGGTGCTCTGCATGACGTAGCTCTCCAGGTCGCGGTCGATGGAGGGATCGCCGGTCACCGTCACCGTGGCCGGTACCTCCCCGTCCTCGAAGTAGGAGTGGAAGAAATCCTCGAAACGGCGGGCCGCCTCTCTCGATTCCTCCGTGTTCAGGTCGGGGTTGACCTTTATCCATATGGCGGCGTAACGGTTGTCGCGGGAAAGGAGTGCCGAGCCCTCCTTCTCCACCGTCCACCTGCGGGCCACGGGATTGGCCAGGTACTGCTGCACCCCCTTCTCCAGGACCTCCTCGAAGGGGAGGGTCTTCCCGGGGTCGGAAGGATCGGGGACCATGGTACCCTCGCCGAAACGGATGATGGTGGAGATGTCCTTGACCATCGGCCCGTACTGCTTGCGGGCCTCGTTCATCATGTTGCGGGCGAAGCCGGAGAGGAAGTGCTCCACGCTCACGTAATATTCCTCACCCACCTCATCCGCCATCTTATCCTCCAGGAGGAGGAACTTCTTGATCATGGGATAAGAGAGGAGGTACTCGCTTTCCACCATGGGGACCTCGGTGTTGATGCCGCCGAAGAGGCGGTCCACGTCCTTGATGGTCCGTGAGGCCTCGTACTTGGTGGGTATGAGGTCCTTCTGTCCCGCCTTGACCTGGATGAAACCCATGCCTGCGGCCACGGGAACGGTGACGGCGATGCAGGCCAGGACCACCAACCACGCGTGGTCACGGCATAGGCTCGCGAAGAACTTCAACCTTCCTCCTTCCCTCACAACGGGCACCCTTCCGCCCAGGAGCGGAGCGCTAAATCTAAGTGATGAAACCCCCGCCTCGAGCCTCCATTATATTAAATTTTTTCTCCCTCCTTTCGTCACAACCCTTCAGGTTTCCCCGCTGCGTCTCACCGAGGCCGGCGCGCTGGCCGGTGCTGATAAAAGGACGCAAGGGTGTTATATTCACATGGTCGGCATCCATTTCCGGGCCCCAACCGCGGGCCGGGCCCGAGGCGAGGAGGGACATGGCCTATCTTCTGGTGAGGCAGGCATCCGGTTACCGGGAGGAGACCCTCTCTCCCCTGGTCTCCGAGATGCTGGACCGCAGCGGAATCGAGTGGTCCGGAAAGAAGGTCCTGGTAAAGCCCAACCTCCTGGGCCCCTTCCCCCCCGATTCGGGGGTCATCACCCATCCCCTTCTGGTGAAGGCCCTACGCCGGGAACTTCGCCGGCGAGGCTGCCGGGTCATGGTGGGCGACAACCCCGGGGTGAGGGGTTACGGGATGGTGGCGCGCATGGCCCGGGTGACCGGGATGGACAGCGCGGCGGGCGAGGACTTCGTGAACCTCAGCCTGCGGCCCCGCACGGTGAGGCTCCAATCCCCGCACGCGGACCATGTCTCCGTATGCTCCGAGGTCTTCGAGGTGGACCACTGGATATCCGTCCCCAAGTTCAAGACCCACATCTCCACGGTGATAACCGGCGCCATCAAGAACAGTTACGGACTCCTTGTGGGTGGGGAAAAAGCCCGCCTGCACTCTGTAGCCCCCAGGCCGGAGCACTTCGGGGAGCTGCTGGTGGAAATCTACGCCCTGCGCCCCCCCGACCTAGTGATCATGGACGCCGTCATCGGGATGGAGGGGAACGGGCCCTCCGGAGGGTCGCTGCGAGAGGTGGGACTGCTCCTCTCCTCCGACAACGGCGGGGCGGTGGACCTCGCCGCGTGCCGCCTCATGGGCGTGGACCCTCTCAAGGTACCTTCCCAGAGATGCGCCACCGAGAGAGGGCTCGCCCCCGCACGGCTGGAGGAGATCCAGGTTGAAGGCCACATCGATCCCGTACCCGGCTTCCGGGTCCCCTCCACCCTGGCCCGCCTCGACCCGGGCGGCATCCTGCAGCGCACCGTATTCCGGCGCCTCTCCCGCCCCCGCTTGAGCGTGGACCGCAAGAGATGCACCGCCTGCGCCTCCTGTGTACGGGGATGCCCTGCGGAGGCTATAACACTCGAGGACTACCCGCGTTTCGACACCACGCGCTGCATCGGCTGCTATTGCTGCTACGAACTGTGCCCCCAGGGCGCGGTGAAGGTAGGAAGACTGGTGGACTTCCTGCGCCGGTAGCGGGCAGGAGTCCCGGAGGGTAAAATCTTTCCTGGAACCTCCACGCGGGGGTGGACGAATTACAAGTGTTCTCATAAGCCGGAGGCGGGGGTAGTGGAGATATGACCATCCTCACGGACCTCTTCGACCGTGAACTGGTCAAGCATCCGGAATACGTGCTTCTGAACTTCGAGGACCGCACCTATACCAACCTGGAGATATACCGGGAGGTATGCCGGATCGGCCACGCCCTCCTGCAGCTGGGCCTCGAGCCCGGGCAGGTCCTCCTGGTGCACATGGAGAACGTCCCCGCCTTCTCCCACCTCCTCGGTGCCTGTGTCAAGACGGGCATCGTCTTCTGCCCCACCATGTTCCTCATCAGCGCCGAGGAACTGGCCTGGATGGCCGAACACTCGGAGGCCGCCTACCTGGCCACCACCCCCAACCTCCTGGAAAAGGCACGGCTGGCCTGTCCCCGCCTCTTCGAGAGCGGCAGGGTCATCCTCTGCGAGGGGGAGGAGAAAGGCCTTCTCTCCCTGCGGGAGATGACCGAGGGGCAGCCGGAAACCCTGGAGACCCGGCCGGACCTCTCCGACGACGACGTGGCCGTCATCCTCTACACCTCGGGGACCACGGGAAGGCCCAAGGGGGTCATGCTCACCCACCGCAACCTGGGGAGCAACGCCTATTCGGTGGTGGAGACCAACCGGGTGACACAGGACGAGGTGGCCCTTTCCGCCCTCCCCCTGGCCCACTCCTACGGGCTCACCGTCTCCCTGCTCCCCGGCATACGGGGGCTGTCCTGCGTGCTCATGCGCTGGTTCGACCCCGAGGAGGTGTTCCGGTGCACGGAGAAATACCACATACGTTCCATAACCGGCGTCCCCACCATGTTCATTCAACTCCTCAACCACCCGCACGCCGGCCGCTACAACGTGCGCAGCTGGAAACGCCTGCAGAGCGGGGCGGCTCCCCTGCCGGAGGACATCCTGCTGGCCTTCAAGGAGAAATTCGGCGTCTACATCTACGAGGGTTACGGTTTGACCGAGGCCTCCCCGGTGGTCTCCTGTCAGCGTCCGGACATCCCGGTGAAGCCGGGCTCCGTGGGCCCCCCCATCCACGGGGTGGAGGTGAGCATCCGGGACGACTTCGAGCGTGAGCTGCCCCCCGGGAGCCCGGGAGAGATCTGCGTGCGGGGCCCCAACGTGATGAAGGGGTACTTCAAGGACCCGGCGGAGACGGAGAGGGCCCTACGCGGAGGATGGCTCCACACGGGGGACATAGGTTACCTGGATGAGGACGGCTACCTGTACATCGTGGAGCGCAAGAAGGACTTGATCATCACCGGGGGGTTCAACCTCTATCCCTCGGAGGTGGAGCAGGTCCTGGAGCGGCACCCCGCCGTACGCGAGGCGGCCGTGGTGGGCGAGCCGGACCCGGTCCGCGGCGAGGTGGTGCACGCCTTCGTGGTCCTCGAGCCTGGAAGGGAGGCCACCGCTTCGGAACTCATCGAGTTCGCCAGGGGGCACCTGGTCTACTACAAGGTGCCGCAGCGCATGACCTTCCTCGCGGAGCTCCCCCGGACCATTCTGGGAAAACCTTCCAGGAAGGAACTCAGGGACCTCCTCTTGCGCCGCTGATCCCTCGCGCTCTCCCGCCACTTCCCGCCGTTCACATCAGGGACATGCCGCGTTCCTCGGAGAAGCGGCGGCGCAGTTCGCGGAGGAGGGGCTCGCCCGGAGTCCGCTCCCCCCTCTCCACCTCGGCCAGCAGGGAGTGCAGTGCGCTGAGCAGGGGGACCCTGATGCCGCAACGCGAGGCCTCGCGCACCAGGAAGCCGGTCGTGTGGTCCCTCTCCGTCGCCCCGCCTGCCATCACGTCCCGGAGCATGGGAGGCGGAAGCCGGTCCCATACCGCGTCCTCCCAGAGGTCCTCGAGGTCCGGCAGCTCCAGGCCCAGTGATGCCGCCACCCGGGTGGCCTCCGCCACCGCCTCCCCAAGCCATTCCCCGACATCCCTCCGGCCACGCAGCGCACTCGGCCCGGCGCCTCCCAGAGCGCACAGGGCGCTCACCGGAGCCGCGGAGCGCAGCCGGGCGAGGGTGACCTTCACCGGGTCGGCGGCCGTCGCCAGATGCCCGGGGAACCCATCCCGGAGAGCTCCGACCAGGTCGCCAAATCCCGGGTATCGCGATGCCCCCTCCGCGCCCGTTGCCGGCCCCACCACCAGGGCGCGGCATTCCTCCACCTCCACGGCGCCGTCCTCCGCCTCCACCGCTGAGACCCAAGCCAGGGCGACGCATGCCCTCTCGCGTCCTACCAGCTCACCCAGGACCTCCCAGGCGCTGCCCTCCTGCAAGGACACGTAGAGGGTCTCACGGTGCACGAAAGGGCTCAAAGGCCGAAGGGCCTCGGCTGTGGCGTGCGCCTTCACCGCCACGACGAAGGCGTCGAAAGGAGTGCCGCCCTCCGAGGGGTGTCTCACCTCCGGCCGGCTCTCCCCCTCCAGGGCTCCCCGTAAACGTAACCCCTCCGAGGCCAGGGAAGCCAGCCTGTCCCCACGCGTATCGTAGACGACCACATCCGCTCCCACCTCGGTCAGGATGTGGGCTGCCAGGCTCCCCATCGCCCCCGCCCCCACCACCGCCACCCTCACGGCAAACGCCCTCCTTTCCCCTCTCTTAGCACCGGCTCAGCCCGCCGATACCGGGACAAGGCTCCCGGTACCGGACAGGACGGGCACGGTGAGGACCTAAATCCGCCTCGCCCGCACCGCTCCTGCTTCCATGTGAAGATCCTTACCTACGCTCTTCCCCCTCCACCGGCCCGGGAAGCGGCCTCGGCTTCGGTATCCCCTTCCCTCCCGCATGATGCCGAGCTGGGTCGCCGCCATCCTCTCCGGACAGGACGTGGAAAGACATGCTGTTCCCCCGCTTCTCCCGCCCGCGCGTGGCCCGAGCGACGCCCGGCAAGGCCGTCCCCGCCTCTCTCAATGCGTGGTGTCGACCGCGCCGGAGTTCCCGGTGGCGCCGAGCCCGGGGTCCTCCGGGCCCACCGGCGGTCCCTCCTCGGGAGGCGGCAGCGGCACAGGTTTGGAGGTCCAGATGAAGACCGGCGTCCCCACGTTCACGTGGTCGAAGAGTTCGATGATCGCCCAGTTGGCCATGCGAATGCAGCCGTGGGAATGCAGCCCGGGCACAAGGTTCTTCGTCCCGTGGATGAGCACCGTGCCCCCCGCGGCGCTGGTTACCAGGGCCCTGGCCCCCAGGGGGTTGTCCGGCCCCGGCTCGATGCGCGGGGGCATGTTCTTCGACCACTCGGTGTTGGGGTTTATCCACACCGGGTTGGCCTCCTTGCGGATGATGTAGAACTTTCCCAGTGGGGTCGGGTATTTGGGCTCGCCGGTGGCCACGTAATAGGTCTTGATCAGGGTGTCCTTGTTGTACCACTTGAGGGTGTTGCCCATGATGTCCACTACCAGGACGGTCTGCACGTCCTCGCTCTTAAGGGAAGGGGGCGTCACCGCCACCACCGGCTCCACAATCCGATTTGGGGAAAGGAGGGCTTCCTCGACCACCCGCAGGGTGGCCTCCACGTCCATGCGTAGACCGTCCCGGGAGGGATGAAAGGTGAGCTTTCCGGTGCTGAAGTCGAAATTCAGGGAGGCGTTGACGACCTCGCAGTAGATCTCCGCGGCCACGGCGTTCAGCTTCCTGGTCAGCAGGTCACGATCCAGCGAATACTCCAGGCCGATGTTGATGTCCAGTGGACGGTTGAAGGCCCTGCGCAGGGCGCGCTCGAAGACCGACCTCTCCCAGCCCGTCCGGTAGGCCAGGTCCACCAGGGCTTCCGCGTCCACGTGCAGGTTGAGCTCCCGGGGGTCGATTACCCACTGCCGCCCACGGAAGCTCAGGGTCAAAGGGGTCATGAGAGGAGCTACGGCCTCCTCTTTGACCCTCGCCACGGCCTCTTCCCGGGTCATGCCGGTCACGTCTATCCCCAGCACCACGGTGTTGGGAAACATCTCCCCCCGATGGCGGGAGTCGGCGAGAACGGTCACCGTGGAAGCGGCCAGAAGGAAGACGCCCAGGGCCGCCAGAAGGAGGAACGCCCAGCGCGCCACCCCGCTCTTGGGTGCGAGGAACGAGAGAAGCTTCTTCCAGTTGCTCATCCTCTGCCTCGACAAACCTCCTTACCTCCTTTCCCGGCCTACTCCGGGGGTTTATGACGCATCTCCACCAAGCCGGGTTCCCCCGACCGGCCTCCCGCGCCGGCGAGCCTCTCGCATACGAACCGTCATACGTAGGCTGGGCCCGCCATCGGGGTACCCGACATCCCCGACCGCCCCGCCTACCCGACGCCGCTCCTCACCACCGGTCCACGAACTGTTGGAAATAGCTCAGGAAGTTGTACTCGGAGAGCACCCTCTGCCTCTCCTCGTGCAGGCTACGGATGCTCCTCATGTCCCGCCAATCCCCCTTCATGCCCTCGGCCTCGATGAGAGTGATGATCTCCAGGTTGCGACGGCGCAGTTCCTCGAGGCGCGGGTAATACCCCGGGATGTCCATGGCCAGCAGCTCCTCGCCGCTGAAGCGGGACAGGGATAGGCATTTCCGGCAGCGGAAACAACCCTCCTCGGGCATTTCCTCCAGGAGCGCGTTGCACAAGGGACAGTGCCGCTCCGGGAAACGCTCCTCCAATTCCTCTCCTTACATAATCTTCCAGACCGGGTCACGGAACGCCGGAATCATCCGCCCGAGACGATTATCCTACTCTCAGCTTCGGGGCACAATGACCCCCGCGGGACCCTTTTCCCGGAACGGAAAAGGAGATGCGGGAGGCATGGCCCCCCGCATCCGAATCTCCAGATACCGCCGCCGTTTCCTTGTTGCCTATTCTTCCTCCGCCTGCTCCGGCGCCGGGCCTCCGCCCAGGAGCAAGCCCACGATGAGCACCAGCGCGCCAACGATGAGCAGGGCCCAGGGGATGTACACCTTCACCAGGTTTATGCTCCCGGCCCCTTTCTTGGCGTCCTCCACGCCGGCCTTCACCGTGTCCTGGGTGCTGGCATACTCGTAGGAGAACACCTTCCTGGCCTCGCCCATCTGGGACTGCAGTCCGGCGAGCTGGGCGATGGCCGGGCCCAGCCGGGGATCGTTGACGTATTTGGCCAGTATGGCCTGCAGACCGGAAAGACCCTCCATGTCCAGCTTGTAGGTCAGGCTCTCCGCGCTCTTGTAGATGTCCACCGGGGTGCCGGTCTTGGGATCCACGGACATCTCCTGCTCCGCCGACCAGAGGTACTTCAGGGGTATCTCCGCCTGCAGCGCCTTCTGTAGGGCCAGCAGGTCGGCGGGTTGCATGGCCTGGGCGGCCAGCGCCAGGAAGCCGTCGACGTCCACGCCTGCGGCCTTGAGGATGGGCTTCAACTCCTCGAAGCTCGTGGATGTGGGAAAGCCCATCCCCAAGATGTAGGCCTCGACCACCTCTTTATCCTCGAAGGCCAGTTTGAAGTTGTAGACGGTGATCCCCTCCTTGTCCTCCTCGCTTACGAACTCCACCTCCACCGCGTCCCCTATCTCGTTCTTCCATAATTTGTAAGATTCGTCCTTGGAGGTGTCGAAAGGGAAGAGGGGATAATAAGCGCCCTCGCGGTCCACCACGTTGTCCTTGCTCCAAGCATAAGCGCGGTCGTCCTTCACGTTCTCCAAGGTCTTGCGGTCCAGCACGTAGACGAACTCCTGCGGCTGCTGGGCCATACCCCCTATCTTCAACTCGATGGTCTCCTTCAGGGGACCGGTGGAGGAGTCGAACTCCTCGGCCAGGGACACTATCTTCTGCGTCACCTCCAGGGGCAGTTTCAACTCCTCGCCCTCCGGAAGAGGCTGATGGGTCGCGGGGTCCACGTACCAGGTGATCTCGCCCTCGTATTTGTTGACCACGTCCACGTCATCCGGCAGTTTCACCATGGCGTTGACGGCGATGGCCCACCAGAGGATGGCCGCCAGGATGAGGATTATCCCCAGCACGATGAGTATCTTGCTCGCAAGTCCCTTCATCATGACCTCCTTGTGAACCCGTTCATCAATGCGAACCTCGGCTCTTCCTCAATATTCTACTTCCCGCCGCTCCATACCTTCGCCCTTCCCGCCGCCTCACCCTCCTCCCCTCCCCGCAGGAGCCCCTACCACGCCGTCCGCCGTTGAGCTACCCCTCGGTCTTTTCCCCTTTTCCTCGCCGACCCAACCCCCCGTCCTAGGTTGTCGGGAGATCACCTCTCCATGCCCGGGGCGTAACCGCTGGAGACGTGGCCGCCGGCCCAACCGTTATAATAACGGAAATATATGGGCCTCTCCGCCACCACCTCCCCCTCGGCATGAACGGACACGGATATCCCCTCCTCATAGGGGACCATGGAATTGAGCTTCAGGGTGGTCCGGGAACGGGCGGGAAGGACGACCTTCTCCTCCAGGAGCTCGCCGCTCTCGGTGTGCACCCAGACCGAGGCCCAGCAATCCGCTCCCCCCGGGTTCTGGAGGCACAGCCAGTCCTCGAAACCCGGGCCCGTGTAGCCCTCGGCGAAGTACCAGTGGCGGGAGGCCGCTCTGACGCCCGCGGACACGTCCCCTCCCTTACACCAGTTGGAGTAATCGTGATAGATGGCCCTCTCCGCCACCAGCGGGCCCTCCCCCTGCACCAGAAGGGAGACCTCCAGCCCGCTCCCCGCCCGGCGGTTCACGTCCACCGTCCTGCGGGAATAGGGGGGTATGTATTCCTCATCGTACATGTTCGCCCCCCCGGAGGTCTGGTAGGTAATGGAAACGCGGTTGACGTACCCGTTGGGGTTGTAGAGGCACAGGTACTCCTGGAAGCCGGAGCCCGTGTAGCCCTCGGCGAAGTACCAGGTATTCGAGGGGTTGCTGGTCCCCATGGAGACATGGCCTCCCGCCAGCCTGCCGGCGTAGAGGAAGTACATGGGCCGCTCGGCGACGATATCCCGGTCGGAATTCACCTTTAAGGATACCTCCTGTCCGGGGCCGACTCTGCGGTTCACGTCCAGAGTGTGGCGCCTTCCCGCCGCCACCGTAAGCTCCTCCTCGGCCAGAAGGCCGCCTTGGGAGTAATATTCTACGCTCACGTGGGCGTCCTCGGCCCCGGGGTTCAAGAGGCACAGGTATTCCTGGAAACCCGTTCCGGTGTAACCTTCCGCGAAATACCATGTCCTGGAGGGGAGGTTCGTGCCCGAGCTGACGTGGCCTCCGGCCCACCTACCGGCGTAGAGGAAATACATGGGCCTCTCCACCGCCACGGGAAGCGGGGATTCCACGCTCAACCCCAGGTCCTTGCCCCGGCCCACCTCCTCGGCGACCTGGATGGTGACGCGGGTGTCCGCCTCCGCCCGGTAGGAACGGACCATTGTCTCGCCCTCGGCAAAGTGGTAGGAGACGGTGAAGTCCACCGCCTCCCGGTTGGGATTGAGCACGGTGAGCCATTCCTCGAACCCGTTCACCGTCGTGCCCTCGGCGAAATACCATTTCCTGGCGGTATTTCCCACTATCAGATCGCGGGTCGCGGTGGAGCTGCCGCCGTTCAGATAATAGGCTTTCGCCTGCAGCTGGTGCGTCCCGTCGTGGAGGGCGGAGGTATCCACGGCGAAGTCGTAGGGCGGCGCGCTGCGGCTGCCGAGGAGCTGCCCGTCCAGGAGCAGGTCCAGCCGCTGCAGGTCGCTCGAGCCCACAAGTTGCAGGGAGACCTGCACCGTGCCGCCGCACAGCCGGTCCTCGGGCGGCTGGATGAAGCTCACCCGGGAGGGCATGTGGATGCCGCGGAAGATGGCCTGGGCCTCCCGGAAGAGGTAGGCGTCATCTCTGAGGAGCCGCTCCTGCTGCGGATTGGAGATGAAGGAGGCCTCGGTGAGGATGGCCGGCATGGTGGTGTGATTGAGCACCCCGCAGTAATCCACCTGCCATACCCCGCTGTTGGGAAGCCCGAGCTCCGCCACCAGCTCGGCCTGCACCGCATTGGCCAGCGCCAATGATTCCTGGCTGGCGTACTTCGACACCAGGGTCACCGTGTAGTTCACGCCGGGATCGTCGACGGAATTGTGGTGCACGCTGATGAAGCGGTCCGCCCCCCAGGAGTTGGCCATCTGCCAGCGCTGGGAGATGCTCACGTAGACGTCGCTCTCCCGGGTCATGAGCACCTGCGCCCCCTCGGCCACCAGGAGGTCGCGCAGCTTGAGGGCCACCCTGAGGTTGACGTCCTTTTCCAAGAGGCCCGTGGGGCCCACGGCCCCCGTCTCGCTGCCTCCGTGTCCCGGGTCGATGCAGAACCTCCAGCCGCTGAGGCTCCCCGCCCTGGCCCCACCCGTCCCCGGGGGGAGGGCCAGGGCCAGCAGTAGAGCAGCGGTCAGGGGCAGGAGGAACAGGGCTCGGAACCGGCGCCCCGAAGAGCCGGTTCCGTGCCCCGAGCGTCCCTCCCTCCACGAATGTCCCTCCATGAGAGCGGCGATGCCTCCTTCGTCGCGCTTCCTTATGCTTATTCGACGGCGGCACCACCATACCTTGAGCTCTCCCGACCGGGGTTCCGGCGTGGCCGCCGGTCGCCTCAAGCCCCCAGGTCGGAGAGGAAACGCGAGGCGTCGCGGTCACCCGGGTTTATACGAAGCACCTCCCGGAAGTCCTCCTCCGCCCCCCTCATATCCCCCCTCTTCCTGCGGGCCAAGCCCCGCGCGAGGTATGCGGGGTAATAATCGCGGTTGAGGATCAGGGCCCTGTCCCAGTCGTCCACCGCCTCGCCCCAGGCATTGAGGAGGGCGTAGCAGACTCCCCTTTCGAAGTAGGCCTCCGCCGAGCCCGGCTCCAGGCTGATGGCCCGGCTGTAGTTCCTTATGGCCTGGTTGTAAAGGGGGTTGTCGTCGTACTGGATCTTGTGCCGGTAAGCCCTCCCCATGAGGATATAAAGCTCCGGGAGGTCGGGGCGCAGCTTGGACAACCGCTTGAGGTCCCGGAGGGCGGAGCCGTAATAACCCCATTTCATGAGCATCTCGGCGCGGCGCAGGAGAGCGGCGTCGTTTAGGGGGTCCTCCTCCAGTGTCCTGTTCAGGTCCCGCAGCGCCACCTGATCCCCCTCGGCGCGGCGGCGTTCCTCTCGGTCCGCCTCACCTTCCAGGAGAAGGGACAAGAGGCCCGCCACTCCCCGCGAGCGCACCAACCCCATGTGCGTGCACGGCCACCCGGGCCGCAGGTTCTCCGCCCCCCGCAGGAGGCAGCTCGTCCAGGGGACCACCGCCGCGTCCAGGGGCGTGCAGATCGAAAAGTAGGGTGGCCTTTCCTCCCCCCAGGCCTCGCTGTAGGCCTCGTCCAGGTTCCTGAGGAAGGCGCTGCGCGGGAGCATCTGCCTGGCAGCTTTGAAGGGTAGGAAGAGGTAGAAGGTGAGGGAGCCGCGGTGGGGGGTCCCCAGCATGACCAGGCGGTGGAGGAAATCCTTCCCGCCCAACCTCTCCACCATGAACCTGGCCACCAGGCCCCCAAGTCCCTGTCCGACGAGGGCCACCTTCTCCGCACCGAAGAGGACGCGCAGCTCGTCAGCCTTGTCCAGCAATACCCTGGCGCTCCAGCGTATGTCCCCGGAGTTGAAGTTGGGTATGCGGAGAGTATAGACGGCATAATCCAGGTTGCGCAGGCGGCGCCGCAGCGCCGCGGAGAGGACGTAGAGGCGGAAGAACCCGGGGACGTAGAGCACCGGGTACCTCCCGCGACGGGATGGATCTATTTCCTCCACCGTCTCCGGCTGCCTCAAGGTGCCGCATTCCCGCCTGCCTACGACCCTGACCTCCAAGACGCACCCCTCTCGCCTTCGCTAGCCGATTCCCAACAACTTCCAATTGAATGTGGCGCGTCGACCTTCCTTCTTCGGGCATGAGGTATCGCCTCTGTCGTCTGCCGAACCGCCCCCATGTGGCGCCTCCGACCTCTCCGGCCGCTTGACCGCTCCCCCCAGCATCAGGCCCTGCCTGCACCACCGCGGACGGCGAGGGTTCCTCACCTGGCCCACAGAGGTGGGATGCGGGCCGTGGTGCGGTGGAGCATGGCCCTGGCCAGGAGCCAGGTGGACTCCCAGACCGGAAGAGGCACCATGTTTATGGGGTTTATCCCCATGAGCGGCGTGAGGTTTGCCAGCACCCCCCTGAGGTCGTTGCACCCCGGGGAGACGCGGACCTTTCCCCTGCCCAGCCTGTCCCGGAGTACCGGGTAGGCCTCCTCGGCGGCGCAATCCCCCACCACCAATACCGGGCCCTCCAAGGCCTCCAACTCCTCTTCTTCCCATCCCTTTCCCATGCAGATGGTGAAGCCTCCCCGGCCGTGGAAGTCCACGTAGAGCATCTGCAGGACCATACGGGTATTGAGGCTGCACCCCTCGGGACAGCACCTCTCCGCGCCCTCCAGTATGCGCACGTCCGGGGGGAAGACGGGAAGGAGCTCCGGCGTGTAGCGGCGGCGGAAGGGTCCACGATCGCCGATCACCTCTATGGCCTCCAAGTCGATGCATCCCAGGCCCTCCTCCGCGGCCAGCCTCAAGTGCTCCACCTGCCGGGGGTCGATCCCCAGGAGGTCGGCCCCCACGGCGTCCACGGCCAGGGTGTCCTCTCCGCCGATGAACACCCCCAGCTCTTCGACGCAATCCCCGGCCAACCCCTCGGGGGCGTAATGGCCGTGGTTGAGGGCGTGCAGGCCCTCGATGACCGTGAAATGCGGTCTCACCAGCATGAAGATGTCGGCGAACTTGCGGTGCAGGTTCCAGTTGTGGTCCCGGATGCGGTCGGACTGCATTATCAGCCCGAACTGGTTCTTGACCCCCAGGGTCACGGTGGCCATGGAGTGGGTCTTCAGCTTGGGAAGGGAGATGTAGAGGTTCTCGTCCCCTCCCTCCATGAGCCTCTCCTTGACCCAGCGGGAGACGTGGACCCGGTATCCCAGGGTGGGAAGGGTCACCTCCACCTGGCGCCCCTCGTCAAGGTAAAGGGGGACGGCCCCCGCTTCCCTGGCAGCTCTTTCCAGGCCACTGACCCTGAACACCAGTCGCGTGAAATTCCCCTGCGTGCAGTTGTCCATCACATAGACCCTTCTGGCGCCGGCGCGGTAGAGGATGGCGGCCAGGGCCCTGACCGCGCGGGGGTCGGTATGGCAGTAGGGCTTGAAGTCCACGGCATTGACCTTGATGAAGGCCTCCCGGCGTCCTCCCAGCACCCCCTCCGCACCGCCGAAGGGACGGAAGACCTCCTGGAGAGCCTCCTCGATGTTCCCCTCTTTCACCGCAGCCACCACAACCCTGGGCATGGGTCCCCCCTTCCTTACCTGCTCCGTGGTGCGCCCGGACCGCGGTCCGACCGGACCCCGAAACAACCGCCGTCCCGTCATCCCGCCCCCGCCGCGCTCCCCGAACGGAACGCCCCTGGATGCCCGTCTTCCCTCTCATCCGGGGGCGGAGCTCTCTTTTTCCGCCCGCCCCCATCAACGATGGGCCACGGCGGCCAACTCCACTCGGAAACCTCCGGGGAGGTCCACACCGGCAACGCTGCGTGCCGGATAAGGGCGGGGGACGATCTCCTCGTAGACCTCGTTGAAGGCGGGCAGTTCGGCGATCTCCTTGAGGTAGACGTGGACCATCAGCAACCTGTCCAGGCCACTGCCCGCTTCCCGGAGGACGGTCTCCAGGTTGCGCAGGACCACCATGGCCTCTTCCCGGACGTCCCCCTTGACCTCATGCCCGTCGCTCCTGACGGCCAGGAGGCCGGAGACGAATACCAGGTTTTCCCAGGTAACGCTGAGGGAATAGGGCCCTTTCGGAGTGGGAAGCCCGCCAACCACGTTCCCGGCGTCTGCGCCGCTCAATCCCTCTACCCCCTTTCAAGGGAAGTATATCAGAACAAGGACCACCCTGATCCTCACGCCGCCCGACGCTCTCCGCCCCAGGGCACAAGAAGCGGCGCGATCTCGCCCGTCGGCGATTCTCCCGTTTCCTCCTTGAGAGCACGTACAAGCAGGATGATGAGACGGCCTCCGCATCCTTTTCCACACCGAAATAGCCCACCGGGCCATATGGCATATCATGCAAGCGGCCCGAGGAACGGTTCCATCATCCCTTTCCTCGTCGCGGCTTCGCCCTGTCGTCGGGGGAACGTGCTTATGATGCGGGAAGGTGCACAAAACCTCAGTAAGCCTTTCGCTTCGCGAAAAGGGCCCCGCGAGGCGCTAACCGTGCCACAAGACGTCCGTCGCGTGAAACGCCTTTCATCCCCTTCCGGCGAGCCGCCCCGCGAGCCCCTGGATGGAGGGGGCGGCGCGGCTTCCGGCGCCTCATCCCTGCGACGGGGAACCAGGGGGGTCGTCCCTGCGGGCGGCCCTTTCCACGATACGAGTGATGGAAGGTCGGTAGGCGGAGGAAGCCCGGGAACGCGGTGAGTATATGCGGGCCAGCATCATATAGGAGAGTGCGAGCAGCGCAAAGCCTGAGGCCAGGCCCAGGGGGACGCCGAAACGACCGCCCGCGAGGGCGTTCCCCAGCGCTCCTCCCGCCCCCAGACCGAGGAGGAAGACCAGCAGAGGGATTCCGTAGAGCAGGTAAGCGGCTTTTAGGGCGGCCTTGACGGGGATCTCCACCTCCACCCGGTCTCCCACTCGCGCTCCCACCGGATTGCGCGCCTCCGCCAGCATGCTCGCCTCCCCGGCCGCCACGCAGCAGGAACCGCACCCCTCGCAGTAACGCCCGCGGGCGAGAGATACCACGGCCAGGTCCTCTCTCGTCCCCACCACGGTTCCCACCTCACGCCGCCTTGGCAGATAGGGGCTGCCTTCCAGGTTCTGCCAGTGAGTACGTGCGTATTCGCTGAGGTCGTCTTCTCCGCCTTTCATTCCGACCACCGTCCGTGCATCGAGCACGCCCATCTCCGTGCCCTTCCCGGCTTCGACCGGCTCGCGCCGGGTGAAAACTCCCTGTCCGTGCACTTGTGTTTCGCCATCCGTGCCAGGCACTGTACCCTCACCTTCCCAGGCGGGAAGCGTATTTATCCGGGTCGCGGTCGAACTCCTCCTTGCACGAACGGTTGCAGAAATAGACCGTCCGGCCCTTGTACTCCGAAGTGGCCGCCGCCTCCTTCTTCTTGATCTTCATGCCGCAGACCGGATCCACCGCCTTGCCCAGCATTCCCTCCACCTCCTTTCCCTTCCCGTACCCGAAGGACAGTCCAGCCCTTTTTTCGGCTCATGATCTGCTTTTATCTTGTACTGATCGCATATCTCATCATCTCTTCTTCTCCTCCCTCCGCGGAGAGGCAAGCACTCTTCGTCCCGCCTTTCAGCGCCTTTCGCGAAACCTGCGCAGGCGAAGCGAGTTGCTGACCACGGACACGGAGCTGAAGGCCATGGCCCCGGCGGCGAATATGGGGTTGAGCAGCACCCCCCACAGCGGGTAGAGGACGCCGGCGGCCACCGGGATGCCTATGACGTTGTAGAAAAAGGCCCAGAACAGGTTCTGTTTTATGGTGCCCAGGGTGGCCCGGGAGAGGCGAACGGCGGTGGCCACCTTCCGCAGGTCCTCGGATATGAGGGTGATGTCCGAGGTCTCCAAGGCCACGTCGGTACCCGTGCCGATGGCTATCCCTATGTCCGCGCGGGCCAGGGCCGGGGCGTCGTTGATGCCGTCTCCCACCATGGCCACCACGTGGCCCTCCCGCTGCAGGCGGAGGACCTCCTCCGCCTTGTCGGCGGGCAGCACCTCCGCCAGGACCCGGGTGATCCCCGCCTTGGCGGCCACGGCCTCCGCCGTCGCCCGGCGGTCCCCGCTGAGCATGGCCACCTCGATGCCCAGCTCCCTCAACTCCGATACCGCCTCGGCGGCCATGGGCTTCAGGGTGTCGGCCACGGCCAGGAGTCCCCGGAGCGCCCCGTCGGAAGAGAGGAAGACGACCGTCTTCCCCTCCCTGGAGAGCCTCTCCGCCTCCTCCTCCAGGGAAGCCAGGCCTATCCCGTTCCGGACCATGAAGCCGGCGTTCCCCAGGAGGACCCTCTTCCCCTCCACCGCCGCCTCCACGCCCATTCCCGGATAGGCCCGGAAGCCATCCGCCTCCCCCGGCTCCAAGCCCCTCCTCTCCGCCTCCTGGAGGATGGTCTGGGCCAGCGGGTGCTCGCTCCCCCTCTCCACGGAGGCGGCCAGGGCGAGGACCTCCTCCTCGCTCCCGCCTTCCACCGGGAGGACGTCGGTGACCTGGGGGCGTCCCCAGGTGAGGGTCCCCGTCTTGTCGAAGACCACCATGTCCAGGCGTCCCGCCCTTTCCAGTATCTCCCCTCCCTTGATGAGGATGCCCATCTCGGCGCCCTTTCCCGTCCCCACCATGATGGCCGTGGGGGTGGCCAGGCCCAGGGCACAGGGGCAGGCGATAACCAGGACGGCCACGAAGTTGAGGAGGGCGAAGTTGAAGGAGGGATCAGGGCCGGCCAGCAACCAGACCAGGAAGGTCGCCGCGGCCACCCCTATGACCGCGGGCACGAAGACCGCCGCCACCCGGTCGGCGAGGCGCTGAATGGGGGCCTTGCTCCCCTGGGCTTCCTCCACCAGGCGGACGATCTGGGCCAGGACGGTGTCGCTCCCCACGCGGGTGACGCGGAAGCGGAAGAACCCAGTGGTGTTCAGGGTGGCCCCGGTCACCTCGTCGCCGTGCCCTTTCTCCACCGGGAGGGGCTCCCCGGTGAGCATGGACTCGTCCACGCTGCTGCGCCCTTCCTCCACCACCCCGTCGACGGGTATCTTCTCCCCCGGCCGCACCGCCACCAGGTCGCCGACCCGGACTTCCTCCACGGGGACCTCCACCTCCCGGCCGTCCCTCACCACCCTGGCCGTCCGCGCCTGGAGGCCCATGAGCCTGCGGATGGCCTCTGAGGTCCTTCCTTTGGCCCTGGCCTCCAGGAACCGTCCCAGCAGGATGAGGGCGATGATGGTCGCCGACGCGTCGTAGTACACGGCCAGCTTGAGTCCCGCCCCGCTGATGAAGGAGGGGAAGAAGGTGGCCGTAACACTATAGAAATAGGCCGCCGTGGTTCCCACGGCGATAAGGGTGTTCATGTCCGCCGTGCCGTGGCGAGCGGCCCTGAGCGCGGCGCGGTAAAAGGTGAGGCCCGGCCAGAACTGGACCGGGGTGGCCAGGCCGAAGAGGATGACGAAGCGAGCCTTCTCCGACAGGGAGGACAGGCCCGGTATGTTCATCCCGAACATGGAGAGCACCAGGATGACCGCGGCGGAAGCGGCGCTGTAGATCAGCTTCACGCGCAGGAGGCGGGTCTCCCTCTCCCTCCTCCGCCTCTCCCGGTCCAGAGCTTCCTCTCCTTCAGCCGCGGAAAGGAGGCGGTAACCCGCCGCCTCCACGGCCCGGGCCATCTTTCCGAAATCGGCGCTCTGCGGGTCGTAGAGCACGGTGGCCCGCTCCGTGGCCAGGTTGACCTCCGCGCTCACCACCCCCTCGACACCGGAGAGGGCCTTCTCCACGCGGGCCACGCAGGAGGCGCAGGTCATGCCCTCCACACCGAAGACCGCTCTTTCCAGCTCGGCCCGGTATCCGAGGTCGCGGATGGCTTCCACGATGTCGTCCACGGCCACCTGCCCGGGCTGGAAGGTTATGGAAGCCTTCTCCGAGGCCAGGTTTACCGCGGCCTCCTTCACTCCCGGCATCTCCTGCAGCGCCTTCTCCACCCGGGCAGCGCAGGAGGCGCAGGTCATGCCTCCCACCCGGACAACCACCCTGCCGGAGTGCTTCTCCGGGCTCCCTCCGCCCTTATCCTCCACTTCCGGCTTATTGTCATTGTCTTCCATATCCATGCGCCTTTCCTTCATGCAGAACCTCCGAAGCGGCGGCTTGCCGCTCCCTATCCATTATTCCACTGTGGAGAGGATGTTGAACTGACGCAGTTCATGCCTCCCGCCGAAACTCCGCAACACCGCGGCGCGTGGAGGGTCATACCTGCCGTCAGCCCTTCACCTCCACAGGAGGAGGCGACCGTCGCCCTCTGAGTGGCAGTGGCCGTTGCGGCGGGCTCGCGATCCGGGAATCCATGGCGGGACGGTACGGCGTCCCCTGCAGCCGTTCCCGCATCAACGAGGCCGTATCCGGAGATCTCGCACGCGGACAACAGGAACGGGGGAACATGAGGGAGTGAGCGCGCGGCGATGTCCTATACTGTAACCGGTGCACGAAAGGGCTTGACACGCGCGGCGGCCGACCCGGGTTCGCCCGCATCCCGCTCAAGGAGCCGCCACGCGGGGCAAGGGGGGAGGTAAACTTACGTGGAGAAGGGGTCTCAAGAGGAGAAGGGTCTCGCCGTCAACCGGTCCAGGATACGCCGCGGCCTTGTGGGGGCGGTCTCCATCACCACGGCGACCCTGGTAATCATCTCCCTAGCCACCATGGGCAGGGAGATCCCCTCCGCGCTGTCCCGCCTCTCCCCTCTCTTCCTCCTGGCGGCGGTGGTTCTCTCCCTGGGGCGCTGGATGTGGTCTGTCATCCGCATGCGCATCCTGGTGGGGGCGCTGGGCGGCCACGTTCCCCTCTCAAACCTGGTGAAGACGGTTTACGGGGGTTACTTCACCGGCATGGTCACCCCGTGGAGGGCGGGCGGGGTCACCGGTGAGGCCGTATTCCTATACCAATACGGGCTGGGGGCCGGGGAGGCGGCGGCCGTGGTCTCCTTCGGCGCCTGCGTGTCCACCCTCCTTTTGATGTTCAGCTTCCCCCTCGCCATCTGGCTGGCCCAGGAACACTTCCGCTTCTCCTTCACCATCAGGGGTTTCCTCTTCTCCGCCCTGGCCGTGGGATCGCTCTTCCTGGCCCTGGTGCTCTTCTCCCTCCTGCGTCCGCAAGCGGCCCTGGACCGGGTGCTGTTGCGCCTTTCCCCGCCCTTTCTCCGGAGGCGCAAGGGATACCGGCGCTTTCTCGACCGCTTGGGTGAGGAGGTGCGTTCCTTCTCCGCCTCCCTGCGACGGATGGTCTTCCTGGGGAAGGCCAGGCTGGCGGGCGTAACCGCGCTCACCGTCCTCTTCTGGCTCACCGGCTTCCTGGCCGTGCCCTTGGCCCTGGTGGGGCTGGGATACGGTTCCTATTTCTGGAAAGCCGTCGTCGCGCAGCTCGTGATTCAGATCCTCATGCCCTTCGTGCCCACTCCGGGAGGAAGCGGGCTGGGTGAGGTGGGTTTCCTCTACGTCTACAGCCGTGTGCTCCCCGATGTCGGCCTGGCGGGCCTCCTCACCCTGATATGGAGGTTCATCGATTTCTACCTGGGCATCCTGGCGGGAGGGGCGGCGTTCCTGCTCATCCTGCGGGACGTCGAGCGCCGTCCTCGGGCCCGCCGGGAAGGCGAGGGAATAACGCGGGAAGACCCTGCCTCGAGGGAAGGCGCCTTTACGCGCGAAGGTGGGGAAGGCCCGACGCCCCTCGAATGACGAAGGCCGCCTCGCGGCACCGGCCATCCACGCCCCTCGCCCGAAGGGACCGCCCACTCTGACCCCGAGAAATTCTCGGGGGGAAGAAGCACCGTGAAGGAAGGGAGCGCATCGCTCCCGGACACCAGGAATCACTGGCTCACGGCCGGAGTCCCGATGGGCCTACGGACCGGTTGGAGGGGAGGGGTCCCGGGTGGCGACCCCGGCATGCTCGGGACGCGAAGCGCGCCGCCCCCATGCTCTTGGTATAATCTGGTGGCGGTGGGAAGGGGAAGGTATCATGTCCGCAAGCGGCGATAACGAGGTGAGATTGTATCTCCTGCCCCTGGGGATGACCGTCAGGGGGAGGAGGGACGAGAACATACTTTCCGTCCTCGTGCGGGAGAAGGTGAGCCTGGCGGGCGCCTGCGGAGGACGTGGGTCATGCGGCAAATGCCGTCTTCTGATCCTGGAAGGCAGCACCGGCCCACCTACGACCGCGGAAAAGGAACTGCTTTCCGGGGAGGACCTGCGGCGGGGAACGCGGCTGGCCTGTCAGGCACTGGCGAAAGGCGACCTCAAGATCTACATCCCCGCTTCCTCCCTGATCCGCGAGCAGCGCCTCCTTGTGGAAGGCGTATGGGAAGCCCCGCCGTTCGAGCCCCCGGTCAAGGTGGTGCGGGCGAGGGGGGCGGCATCCTCTACCGGCGGGCCACCCCGTTCGGACCTCTCCTTAATTACGGCCTCCGGGGGGGAGGCGGTGGGGGCCGAAGCAATGCGGACGGATCTCGAAGGCCTGAAGGAGGTTTCGCTCGGCCTGCGTTCCGGCGGGAGCGAGGTACATGCGGTATTCCGTGACGGAGAGCTGTTGGGGACGGTTCGACCCGGGGCCGGAGCCCTGGGGGTCGCCGTTGACCTGGGGACCACCAAGGTGGCCCTCTTCGCCCATGAGCTGTCCTCCGGAGAAGCCGTATCCTCCTGTGGAATCCCCAACCCCCAGGCGCCTTACGGGGAAGACGTGATCACCCGGTTGCAGCATGTCCTGGAGGACCGGGAAAGGGGAAACGACCTGGCCCGCCTGGTCAGGGAGGGGATGAACGAGGCCCTCTCCGGCATGCTCGCCGCCGCCGGGTATTCCACCCGCGACGTCTTCGAGGTGGTCCTGGTGGGCAACACGGCCATGCACCACCTCTTCCTGGGCCTACCGGTGGAGGGTCTGGCCCGCAGCCCCTACATGCCGGTCACCCACCTCCCCCTGGAGGTCAAGGCGCGGGATCTCGGCCTTTCACTGCACCCCGCGGCGATGGTCTACCTTCCCCCTCCCGTGGCCGGTTACGTGGGTTCCGACCATCTGGCCGCCATATGCGCCACCCGCCTTAAAGAAAGGGAAGGGCCCTGCCTCCTTCTGGACATCGGGACCAACACCGAGGTCTCCCTGCAGGTGGAGGGGAGGATACGCTGCTGCTCCTGCGCCTCCGGTCCCGCCTTCGAGGGCATGGGGATAAGCCAAGGGATGCGCGCCGCGGAGGGCGCCGTGGAGGGAGTGGAGGTCGACGCGGCCGGAAGGCTGGAGGTGAGGGTCATCGGGGAGGCCCCGCCTGCGGGGATCTGCGGCTCGGGCATCCTCTCCGCCCTGGCCGCCCTCCTCAAGTCCGGAGCCATGGAGGACAGCGGCCGCCTACGCCCGGGGCATCCCGGGGTGTCCGAAAAGGACGGGGAGGCGGCATGCTGGCTGGTACCCCCGGGCAAAGGCGGCCGGGGGGGCGTGGCCGTCACCCAATCCGACATCCGGGAGATACAGAAGGCCAAGGGAGCCGTGAGGGCCGGGGTGGAAGCCCTCCTGGCGGAGGCCGGGATCCCCCATACCGAGGTGAAAGAGGTCCTTCTGGCCGGCGCCTTCGGGAGTTACCTGGACCCCATGGACATACTCTCCATCGCCATGCTCCCGCCCTTTCCCCTGGAGATCATACGTCAGGTGGGCAACGCCGCCGGGGCCGGGGCCCGCTTCATGCTCCTCTCCGGGGATTTCCGGCGCCGGGCGGAGGAGCTCGCCGGTGACCTCGACTATCTGGAGCTTTCCGCCTACCCTCCGCTGGCCCGCCTCTTCGCCGCCTCCATGTACCTCACGGAGGAGGCGGTGGCCAGGGCGATGTCGCGCTTCAAGGTTTGATCCCAAAACCGCCTCTCCGCCAGGCCTAAGGGGAAGCCCATGCGTGAAGAGCCCGGGCGTGCTCCAGGACCCTTTTCCTCCGACAGGCGCACTTCCCACTCCTCCGCGTCCCGTTCGGGCAATGGGACGCCAACCCGGGGACCGGATGAGAGATGCACCCGCGCCGGCTCCGCGGGACAGGGCCCTTTTATCGCTTCCGCCCGCGCCCTCTCGCCCCGCCGGAGGCGGCTCACCCCAGGTAGTCCTCCATCCGGTAGACGTTCTCCGCCTGCGGCGAGAAGCGGTCCCGCAGGACGCGGTCCAGGTATTTCTCCGAGGGGCTCTTGGGGATCTCCTCCACCACCTGGATATAGCTGGGTATGGAATTTCTTTCCAGACCCTCGGCGGCCTTCCTGAAGACCGACGCCGGGTCTATGGTCTTCCCGGGAAAGGGCGCCACCGCGGCCACCAGGTCGCTCTCCCCCGGAGCCCCCGAGGCAGCGGGGATGCCGTAAACACATACCTCGGAGACGTCGGGGTGCTCCCCGATGACCTTCTCCACGAGGTCGGGCTTGATGAAATCGCCGGCCCGGCGTAGGGCCCCGCCCTTGCGGTAGTCGAAGAAGAACCACCCCTCCTCGTCGCGGTGGACCATGTCCCCGGAGCGTAGCCACCCGCCGCGCATCTTCTCCGCCGAGGCCTCCGGCTTCTTGTAATAGTCCACCTTGGACTGGGTGAGCATGCGGCAGATCATCTCTCCGGTGACTCCGGGCGGCACCTCGTTGTCCTCCTCGTCCACCACCCGCATCTCCACCAGGCCGGGGATGGGCTTTCCGAAGGAACCGATGGGCCCTTCCCCGATGGGCTTGTAGGCGAAGCCGCCCTCGATGGCCCCGTACCACTCCAGTATGCGCACCCCGAAGCGGCGCTCGAAGTCCTCCCAGATGGCCCGGGGCGTGCCGGCGGAGATGACCATGCGCACCGGGTTGTCGGCGTCGTCCGGGCGCGGCGGCTCGTTATAGATACCGGACATCATTCCTCCCAGGAGTGAGAAGGTGGTGCACCCGTAGCGGCGGCAGATGTCCCAGATGCGGCTCTTGGTGAAGCGCTGGCTGATCACCGCCGGTATGCCCATGGTCAGGGCGGGGAAGAGGGTCACCGCCTGGGCGTTTCCGTGGGCCAGGGAGAGGCCGGTGTAGAGGACGTCGTCCTCCCGGTACCCCCATACCAGGTATCCCAGGAGGCAGTACATGGCGTTGCGCCGGGAATCCAGGGTCACCCCCTTTGGGTTTCCGGTGACCCCCGAGGTGTAGATGATCTGCACCGGGGCAGCGGGGTTGTCCACCCGGTCCTCCAGGTCGGCCACCCGCGGCTGATCCAGCATCTCGTTCACCGTGGGATACTTGGAGGCCAAGGCGGGGTCGGCATCCGGCTTGAGGTTCAGGTATATCTTCCTCAGGTTGGGGGCTTCTTTCGCCGCCGTCTCCACCTCAGGCAGAAGGTCGGCGGTGGTGATCGCGGCCACGGCGTCCGAATCCGCCAGCTGGTAGGCCAGCTTCTCGCCCTTGGCCCTGGGGTCGATGGGGACCAGGATGGTGCCCAGCATGGTGCAGGCGGCCATGGCATAGACGAACTCCGGGTGGTTGCGCATCACCAGGGCTATCTTGTCCCCCCGGGCGTAGCCCTCACGGCGCAGGCCCTCGGCCAGGCGTAGGGAATCGGCGTACAGCCTGGCGTAGGTGAGCTGCTCGTCCGGATACTGCCCGCCGTTCTCGAAGATGAGGCCCACCCGGTTGGGGTTGTCTTCCGCCCGCAGCTCCAGAAGCTTGGAGAGCAGGCCCCTGTGTTCCCGGAATCGGGAGCGCACCACAGCCCTGAGGGCCCCCGCGACCACCTCGCGGTGGGAGAGGAGCTGGGCCAGCATGTAGAGGCGTGGGTCCCTGGCTTCAAGCTTTTTCATAAACTCCGACCTGGTCTGCACGGACATCACACACCCCCTTGTCAGGTGTTCTCCGGGTCCAGAACCGCTCTTTCGGTATGGTGTTCCTCAGACCTCGAGAGCTCGTCAACTCCGGTGGGAACGTTCTATCCGGGAGGGACCTCCCGGCTTCCGGCGCCATATCGCAGAAAGACAAGCGACACCATCATTTTCTCCGGCGGGATGACGAGCACTATACTTCATACCCCGGAAATGTCGGCCGTAAACCGGGTTCCCGTTCCGGGCCGGAGAACAAGGCCGTTCACCGGAAACGCCCCTCGAAAGGAAGCGCCGACCCTTGGCGACCTACCGTGCCATCGTTGAACGACCGCCTGAAAGGCGTTATCCGCAGCAGCCCTGATGCCTCCCCGGAGTTCCGCGGCACATTCCGCTCCTCGAACACCTCTGGACGGCGGTCCCCTCACCGCCCTCGGTTTTTCGCGGCTTCTCCCTAAACGCCACGCTCCGGCCCTGGGACGATGAGGGTTTACCTCCAAATACCCCGGGAGGTATCAAAATTCAAGACCTGACCCCGTCAGGGCATCTCCTGCCAGGTCTTGCCTCCCTTGCGCCAGGTGATGCGGGGGAGCTCCCGCTTGACCATGGAATCGGCGTTCACCCGCGGATAACCCAGGACGATGGCCGAGACGGGCACGTAGGGCCATTTTATGCCCAGGTACCGTCTGAGATGGGGCAGCATCTTGGCTCCCACGGCGGCGAATCCCATCCAGCAGGTCACCAGCCCCAGGGAGTGCGCAGCCAGGACCATGTTCTGGCCGCAGATGCCGATGTCCAGGTCCATGTTGTTGATGCCCCTCTTGTCTCCCAGGAGGTAGATCAGGCATGGCGCGCCCAGGAAGACGTCCTTGGGCTTGAGGATGGCCTTGCCCCCGGTGATGGCCCTCTGGTCCATGAGTGGGGGAGCGGCGATGGACCCCAAGGACAACAGGCCCCTCACCAGGCGGTTCCTCTTTCCGTAGAAGTAGAGGCGGACCAGGAGGCGGTAGAGGGGGTCGATCATGTCCGCTATCTTGTCCATCTCCTCCCGGTCGTTGATTATGATGAAGCTCCAGGGCTGGTTGTTGCCGTGGGAGGGGGCGAAGCGCCCCGCCTCTACCACTCGGCGCACCAGTTCGTCGGGCACGGGTTTCTTGGAGAAGATGCGGTTGCTGCGCCGCTTGTAGATGACCTCCTCCACCGGGATCAGCCCCTCTATCCCCTCCACCTCGGGTATCCTGGGATATCCGTCGTCGGGATGGAGGAGCATGGTCTTGAAGAGGCCCTTCTCCACGTTGTAGAACCCCTTCATCTGGATGGCGTCCTTCTCACAGTGGGCCACGCAGGCGGAGCAGGACATGCACACCACGCCCTCGACCATGCGCGCCTTTCCCTCCACCACCTCCAGGCAGGCGCAGGGGCAAGCCTGCACGCAGTTCCCGCAACCCGTGCACTTCTCCTCGTCCACGATTATCTGCGAAAGCGTCCACACCTCAGGGTGGGCGGGCAGATAGGTGTAGGAATATTTATCCAGTACCAATCCCCTCTACCTCCTTCCTCCTCGTGTTCGCTCGGCGGGCTCAACTCTTTTCATGGGCTCGTCTCTTTCCGTGGACATTCCCGGCCGAACGACTCACCTTTTAGAATCTTCACCGCCTCTCGCTCCAGCGGTCCCCGCTGCGGGTCCCGCCCCGAGCCCGGCTTTCGCGGCTGCGGAACTCATGCCCCCCGTTCCGCCATGTCCAGCAGGCGCAGGAGTTGCTCCTCCTCGGGGCGAGGGAACATCTGGCAATATTTGGCATCCCGCATCAGCCTCTCCATGCCGTAGTCCCGCATGTAGCCGTACCCGCCGTGGATCTGCACTCCGTCCATGGCCGCCTGGCAGGCGTTGGCCCCCGCCCTCCTCCAGGCGATGATGGCCGGCCCGAGCTCCTCGATCCCGCAGGCGCGGCGGATGATCGCCCGGCCCTCCTCCATGGCGCAGAGCATGCGGGCCAGCATGAGGCGCATGGCCTGGTGCTCTATGATGATCTTTCCCGCCTGGTAGCGCTGGCGCGCGTAGTCGTAGGCCTTCTGGAAGGACTTGCGCACGATGCCGTTGGCTATGGCCGCCAGGCCCAGGTAGAGCGTCCTCTCCGTGGCCTCCAGCGCCTCTTTCCCGGATTTATCCAGTACGTAAACGGGCTCGGCGCCCTTCATCTCCAGGGTGGCGAAGTTGCTCACCCTCCACCCCAGGGGGTAGGGGTCGATGTGCGTCTCCACGCCCTCCGTCCCCGTCCTCACGTAGGCGGCCGTCCGCCCGTCCCCGGAGCTCGCGAAGAGGAGCGCCACGGTCCCCTCCAGGACGTTGAAGACGAAGGGGGCGCGCCCCTGGAGCCCCCTTCCCCCAGGGATACCTCCCCGGCGGTGGCCACGGTGCACAGGGGCCGCCCTTTGGTAAACTCTTCCACCAGGTCCTTGCGCTCCACGTAGGCCAGGGGGACCAGGGCGGCGTTGTGGAAGAGCAGAGCCGCGGCGAAGCCCGCGCATTCCACGGCGCTCTCCTCCAGGGCCACGCACAGGGAATAGAGGTCCACTCCCTCGCCTCCCAGCTGTTCCGGCACCAGGGCGGCCAGCATCCCCATCTCCCCGGCCCTCTCCACCGCCTTCCAGAGGAGCGGCGAGTCCACGGTGTTCTCCAGGTCGTCGGCCACGGGGGCCAGCTCGGCGGAGGCGAAGTTGAGGGCGTTGCTCCTCAACACCGCGTATTGCTTGGACTCCTTGGCCCAGGGCTCCCCGATCATGCCATCACCCCCTTCTTGAACGGGCGGGGGACTTCCACCCGCAGGGTCTCCTCGAAGCGTATGTTGTTCACCACCAGGCGGTTGAGCTGGTTGGTGCCCTCGTAGATCTGTGTGAGCTTGGCGTCCCGGTAGCACTTCTCCACCCAGCGTCGCTCCTCGGAATCCTCCGGCCCCATGAGGTTGAGTGCCCGAGAGCACAGCTCCATGGCGTTGTCCGCGCAGGAGAACTTGGCCAGGGACGCCGTCTCCAGGAGCTGGGTCATGTCCTCGTCCCTGAGGTAATAACGGAGGACGGCGTTGATCATGGCCTTCCCGTAGTAGGAGTTCAGGAAGTTGCGCATGAGCGACATGGTGCGCAGCGAGGACGGCAAGCCGAGGGTCAGGTTCATTATCGGGTTGTCCAAGGCCTTTCCGAAGATGGCGTCCCCCAGCATGGCGTTGTTCATGTAAAGCCCCCGGTTCTCCTGGACCATCCCCCACATGTCCGCCAGGTTCATGCGGATGCGGTCCTCATCGATGGGGCGCTTGCCGTTGCGCTTCGTCCGGGCCCAGGCCAGGAAGTGCTGTAGCGCTCCCCTGGCGATGCCGGTGGCGATGGATCCCACCGGGCCCCGGGAGGCGGCCATGATCATGAGGATGCCGTTGCCCATGCCGTCGCCTTCGTAGCCCAGGACATGGGAGTCGGGGACGAAGACGTCCTCGAAGAGGAGCTCGGCGGCGTGGCTGGCGCGCTGCCCCATCTTGAGCTCCACCCGCGGGGTGGAAAACCCTTCCATATCCCTCTCCACCAGGAAGGTGGTCCAGGTCTGGAGGGGGCGGTTGCGGTCCAAGGCGGCGCACACGGTGAAGTACTTGGCCTCGCTCCCGTCGGAGATGAAGCATTTCCGCCCGTTTAACACATAGCCCCCTTTGACCTTCTTGGCCTCCAGGGAGAGCTTGGCCCTCTCCAGGTACTCCGGCTCCTCCACGTCTGTCCCCGCGGAGGGCTCGGTGATGGCGTAGGCCATGGTCACCGGCTGCCTCTTGAGCTCCCCCTCCACTATCTCCTTGAGCACCGTGTCCCAATGGGCCATGGCTCCGGAGGTTATCACTGGCGCCACCCCCAGGCTGTGGGCCCCCACGGCCAAGGCGATGCCCGAGCACCCCGAGCACAGCTCGTCCATGAGCAGGGAGGTGTTGGTGACCATGAACTCACCGGCGATTCCGCCCAGCTGTTTGGGGATGAAGATGGAGAGGAAACGGTATTTGCAGGCCTCGCGCATTATCTCCCAGTCGAAGTACTCCGGCTCCTTCTCCATGCGCATGTCCAGCTCCAGGGCCCGGGGCACGGCGAAGGTACGGTTGAACTCCTCCGCCTTCTCCACGATGTCGATGGTCTCGCGGATGCCCCTCTTCCGCCCGCTCTCCCAGAGCATGCGCAGGATGGGAAAGTCGCGGAAGAGCCTCTTCCCCGTCTCGCTCAACTCCTGACCGATCATCTCTCCCCCTTCCTTTCCGGGTTACCTTTCCGCAGCCCGACCGACATAAAAAGGATACGAACGAACACCCTTAGACCCACTCTCACGCGCTCCCCCTAATCGCCGCGCGGCAGTCCCGCTTCCGGTCCCGCCCGCACCGCAAGATCGGGCGACATCCACCGCGGTAAAGCGGAAGCCCCCTCCCACCGCGGCGCCCGCCATCAGGCCTGGTAGTCCTCCAGTCTGTACACGTTCTCCGCCTCCGGCGAGAACTGGTCCCTGAGCACCCGGTCCAGGTACTTCTCCGAGGCGCTCTTGGGAATCTCCTCCACCACCTGGATGTAGCTGGGGACGGCGTTCCTCTCCAGGCCCTCGAGGGCCTTCTTGAAGATGGAGGCCGGGTCTATGCTCCGCCCCTCGAAGGGGGCCACGGCGGCCACAAGGTCGCTCTCCCCCGGGGCCCCCGAGGCGGCGGGGATTCCGTACACGCAGACCTCGGAGACGTCGGGATGCTCGCCGATGACCTTCTCCACATAGGAGGGGATGATGAACTCCCCCTGGCGGCGCAGGCCGCCCCCCTCCTTCCGGTAGTCGAAGAAGAGCCAGCCCTCCTCGTCCCGGTGCACCATGTCCCCGGTGCGCAGCCAGCCGCCCCGCGTCTTCTTCTCCGAATCTTCCGGGCGGCCGTGGTACTCCACCTCCGGCTTCTGGTTCACGGCGCGCATGAGCAGCTCGCCGGTCACCCCGGGGGGCACCTCGTTGTCGTTCTCGTCCACTATCTTGTACTCCATGAGCCCCTCGATGGGCTTGCCGAAGGAACCGATGGGCCCCTGGCCGATGGGCTTGTAGGCGAAGCCCCCCTCCACTGCCCCGTACCACTCCAGGATCTTGACGTTGAAGCGCTTCTCGAAGTCCTCCCAGATGGCGATGGGAGTACCCGCGGAGATGACCACCTCCACGGGGTTGTCCGCGTCGTCCGGCCGCGGAGGCTCGTTGTAGATGCCGGACATCATCCCTCCCAGTAGGGAGAAGGTCGTGCACCCGTAACGACGGCAGATGTCCCAGATGCGGCTCTTGGTGAAGCGCTGGCTGATGACGGCGCGGATGCCCAGGGCGATGGCGGACATGAGGGTCACCGCCTGGGCGTTGCCGTGGGTCAGGGAGAGGCCGGTGTAGAGGATGGAATCCTCCTTGTACCCCCAGACCATCTTGGCCAGCGCGGTGTACATCAGGGTGCGGGTGGCCTTGACCACCACTCCCTTGGGGTTGCCGGTGACCCCCGAGGTGTAGATTATCTCCATGGGGAGCGTGGGATCGTCAACCCGGTCCTCCAGCTCGTAGATGTCCGGCCCGTCCACCAGCTCGTTGATGGTGGGGTACTTGGTTGCCAAGGAGAGGTCGGCGTCGGGTTTGAGGTTCAGCCAGATGCGCTCTATCCCCGGGATGTCCTTGACCAGGGCCTCCACTTCCGGGAGAAGGTCCGCGGTGGTGACCACCGCCTTGGCCTTGCAGTCCCCCAGCATGTAGGCCAGCTTCTCGCCCTTGGAACGGGGGTCTATGGGGACGAAGACAAAGCCCAGGAGGTTGGTGGCCCCCATGAGATAGACCATCTCCGGATGGTTGCGCATCACCGTGGCCACTACGTCCCCCTTGCCGATGCCGCTCTCCCGCAGGCCTTTGGCCACCTTGAAGGTGTTGGTCACCAGTTGGCGGTAGGTAAGCGGCTCGTCCCGGTAGAGGCCCCCGTTCTCGAAGATGAGCCCCACGAACTCGGGCTTCTCCTCCATACGCATCTCCAGCTGGTGGAACATGAGCGCCGGATTCTTCTCGGACATGGTCACCACCTCATCCTTTCCGCCCTCTCGCCTCCATGACATGCTAACCAAGCCATCTTTCCGCTTACTGCACCCGAAAACCCGCCGGGCAAGGTCGTACAAAACGGGTATGGCGGATGATCAACGCCTTCCATCATCTCTCATGCCGGAAGATGACACCCCTCGATTGCGTCCACCCGGAAAGCCACTACCTGCATCCCGATACGGAAAGCCCTCCGCGAACACGGACGTGGGTTCACGGCCGTCCGCCCATGTCCATGTCCGCAACCCTCATATACCGGGCCCGTAAACCCCGTTCCGGCCGGCAGGACATCCCTTCTGACCTCACGGCAGGGCCTCAGAAAAACGATCACCGTCCGTCAGCGCCGTGGTTGACCAGCCTTTGGTTCTCTCCCTACCTGAAGGGACCATCCGGACGCAGCCCCCGCGAAGAGGTCCCCATAAGGAGATTCTAACCGCTCTGTGATCTCCCCGCTAACCCGGTTACCCGAATCCTCGGTAGCGTATAAAGATTTGTGTCTGGACTCTTAGAAAGGCAATAGATAGCCTTCCTCTTGTAAGGAGAGCAACCAAACAAGGAGGAAGGCTATGGCTAAACTCGATAAACATGTCTCAAGGGAAATG